>CAMNGW010000025.1 GCA_946538615.1 uncultured Clostridia bacterium | reverse complement strand
TCTGTGATTGAATACAGATGAGGTGAGCGAAGAAGTGGACTTGATGACAGTGTCGAAGCTGATGACCATTTGCGGAGGAATAATCCATATTACGAATGCTATTATGACGCGGGCGAGCTTGCCGGCGGCTACAACGGTCCGGATCGTCAGGCCCGTTCTTTCTACTTCACCTTTGATGCGCTCAGCATAGAGAAGACTAATCAGAATCCCACAATGCGTTCGATCTTGGCAAAGTAAAAAAGGCCAATCATCCCGCGAGGCCAGAGGGATAATCGGCCTATTTAGTATTTGAATCATCCGTTACTGCCAGCAGGCCACAAAATGGCCGGGTTCTATTTCCCTCAGAGCTGGCGGTGTTTCAGAGCATTCTTTCCGGGCATAGGGGCAGCGGGGATGAAAGACGCAGCCCGAAGGTGGATTGATGGGGCTGGGCACTTCTCCTGAAATCAGGTCATGTTTTTTCTTTTTGCCAATGATGGGAACGGCGTTTAATAAAGCCTTTGTATAAGGATGTAGGGGATTGCTGAACAGAGTTTCATTTTGCGCGATTTCCACAATGTTTCCCAGATACATGACGACAATCCGCTGACATACATGTTTGACAACGCTCATATCATGCGAGATAAACAGATATGTAAACTTGTATTGCTGTTTCATGTCAAGCATAGCCGAAGAAACTGCGCCTGTACAGTTACGTCGAGTGCTGTCGTTGGCTCATCTGCGATCAGGATTTCAGGGTTGCAGGCAAGGGCGATAGATATCCTGTTCATGTGCAACGGCCACGGCTTCCGGGGATTGGGGTGGCTGATCCGTCATTTTCTGAAGAAACCAAGCCTGGGCAGGGAGGAAAACGAATGAAAAACGCATGGCAGCGCTTTGTGGAAAACCATCCGAAGGCAGCCAAGTGGATCCGGGAGGGCGGCCTGTTTATCATCGTCAGCAACCTGGTGACGGTGCTCAAATACCTGATCCTGCAGTTCCTGCCGAAAATGCTGACGAGCCTTCCGGACACGGACTTCGGGTGGCCCGGGATCAATATGACCCTGTTCGGGGAAACCTTCAAATGGAACATCCTGGGCTACGACCAGGCCCACGGCGGCCTGCGATATTTCGTGGCCTATATGATCGCCATGTTCATCGGGGAGTGCATCAACTTCCCGATCCAGCGCAGCTTCGTGTTCCGTTCCAAAGGCAATATCTGGAAACAGATCCTGTGGTACCTGCTGGCCTTCATCGTGATCACCTGCATCGTCAACTCCATCAACTGCATCTGGGTGGCGGTGGCCGGCAAGTTTGTTCCCGACTGGGTGTACAACATCGGCACCACCGTATTGAACGGCGGCGTCTCGATGGTGATCTTCTTCTTTGTGAACAAGATCATTTTCCCGGAAACAAAGAAATGATCCAGCCGTTCAAGGACATAATGAGTATGGCTTGGAGATGATGGAATCGCAGATTATTTGCCTTTTATGTTTGATGTGTACCTGTCAGAGAGAAACGATGACATAGACGGGTATGAAAAATCGCACAATAATGCACGCGTGCATTATAATGCGCATAAGGTGATGCAGAATGAAGCATATTGACGATGCCTATGTTCTCTAATCCCTGAAGCATCCCTTGTATAATTTGGCTGTTTCATCTGGAAGTGATCGGCAGCACAGGTACAACGTGGACGGCATTTTTTGAGAGAACGCTGACCTCATTTTACCCTCTGAACAGGTCGTCCAGTTTAAGCTGGTGATCTACGACTCCACTGTATTTGTTTTGTTTCACGCCATAGACGGTGATAAAAGTACATCTCAGGTTTTTGGTCGTTTGCTGCTCCCTCCGGAATAGCTGTGTTCTTTCCCGGATGGTTTCGGCGTAATCCTTGTCAATAATGAATTCTTCCTGTGAATACTTCATCTCGCAGAGATTCATAACATGATCGTCCCGGTCGATGATCAGGTCGATTTGTCCGCCTTTCCATGAGTTTCCGTCTTTATCGGTGTAAGGCCTGCTGTGCCAGGCATAGTGATTGCTCAGGATCCCTGAGATACCCAGCGCCTGTTTGATCTGCGGGATATGGTGCAGGCAAACCTGTTCAAACGCATAGCCGGACCAGGCTTTTGTTTTCCCGGAATGGCGGTTGTTTGACCAGTATTGTTCATCCTGTCCGCCGTGGTTCTGGACAAAGCGGAGATAAAACAGGCAGAACATATCGGTCAGATGATAGATCTTGCCTCTTTCGATTTTCCTGGGTTCGATATAGGATTGGATAAAATCGCACAAGCGTAGATTATTCAGGATCCTGCTGAGCTCCCCGCCGCTGACTCCGATCTCTTCCATGATCTCCTCGCGGGTCATGCCTGCCATTTTTGAGGACAGAAGCTCAACCACCTGTCTGTATTTTGCATTGTTTTTAAATAACGACCGGAACAGAAATTCATATTCCGATTTCAACGGCGCGTTTTTTGAAAAGAATAATTTGTCAATATTGACGGATAGGGGATATGTCGGATACAGCATGTCGAGATAATAGGGTATGCCGCCCAAGACCATATATGTGTCCAGAACCTGTTGACGGTCATAGTTCATCTTTTTCATGTCATTCAGATACTTCTCGGTTTCGGACAGCGTAAATGGTGAAAGGTATATGGCCCTGCTCACCCGACCGTACAAACCGCCTCTGTCCCCGATGAACTTATCTGTCATCCAGGTGGTTGCCGAACCGCAAACAAAGAGTTTGAGTTTTACTTCTTCACGGCCCCAATTGTTCCAGAACTGGGAAAACGCGGCTAAAAAATGAGCGCCGGTTGTGTCCATCCAAGGGATCTCATCCAGAAAAACGATAACCTGCTCTTTGCGGAGAGACAGCAAATACTCCCGCAGATTGTCAAAGGCGCTAAACCAGTCCCGCGGCGGTTCCTTCTCCTGTCCGGTCAATTTGGCCAGTTCTTTTTGAAACTGAATTCTTTGGATCGAACCGGAAGTATGATACATACCTGTAAATTCAAAGTCGATCTTTTTTTCAAGAATGCACCGGATCAGATAGGTTTTTCCGACCCGTCGCCTGCCATACAAGGCGACCAATTCTGACCGATCAGTTTGCAGGTATTGCAGGATGAGCCTGGTCTCTTCCGCTCTTCCAATGTATTTTTTCCCCATGGCCAGTCCTCCTTTGATGACCGATACTGCGCATTCGGATCGCACCTATTATAACCAGAGAAAATGAAAGGTCAAGGATAAAATCCCCCTTAACTCTATTAAATTTATAATTAAGGACAAAAATCGATATATAATTTAGCCATAAACTATAGTTTTTGGTGGATTAAGGTCAAAATATTATACGAAACATTACCTTAAATATGGTCACGACAGAGCTCGCAATTGTACGAAACAGATGCCGTTTCCATGTGGAAAGATGTATGAGCCGGGCTGTTAACCGAAGGGTTGTAGGTTCGAGCCCTACCTGGGGAGCCATACAAAAACCGCTGAAACGTCAGGTATTTCAGCGGTTTTTTATTTTGCTGAAGGGTCATTTCATGCCACATTTTTCTTCTATCATGAAGAGCGTACAGGAAGACAGCGTTGTGGTAATTGTCACATTAGAACCCCTGGGTGGATATTTCTGGAAAAAAATCAATGGAGGGACAAAAATGAAACAGAATATTCAGACGCTGATCAGCGCTGATAACCATTGGGCGCTGATGGCTGTGCTTTTTTCGGCCACAGCCATCGCTATCTGGCTGGAACAGAAATACAAGTGGGCGTCCAAAGTCTCCGGGGCGATCATCACACTGGCGATTGCACTGATCCTGGTTAATCTGCATGTGATTCCGGACAGCGCGCCGGTATTTGACGATTTCGTCTGGGGATATGCGGTACCGATGGCGATCCCACTGCTGCTTCTTCAGACTAATATCCGAAAGATATGGAAGGAAACCAGACGGTTCCTTCTGATCTTCCTGATCGGAGCAGCGGGAACCGTTGCCGGAACGATCCTTGCCACCGTATTATTGGGAGGGGCAGTGGAAGGATTACCCGGCGCGGCGGCGATGATGACCGGTTCTTATATCGGCGGCGGTGTGAACTTTACCGCGATCGCAGATGCTTTCCATGTCGACGGAAGCCTGATCTCCGCTACCACCGTAGCAGACAACCTGAATATGGCGCTGTATTTTCTTGCTTTACTGGGCATTGCAGGAAGTGCTTTCTTCAGGAAACGATACACACATCCCCATATTGACGAGGTAGCATCCAAAGGGAAAAGCGCCTCGGAGACGTTGGCGAAGCAGTACTGGACCCGGAAAGACGTTTCCCTGAAGGACATCGCCGTTGACATGGCTTACACGGCGGTCATTGTGTTCCTTTCCCGTCTGATCGGGAATTTCTTCTCCGGATGGATCCCGAAAGACAACTGGTTTTTCCGGATGCTGAATACCTTCTTTGGCAGCCAGTATGTCTGGATTACAAATTTCTCTGTGATCTTTGCTACCTGTTTCCACAAACAGGCAGAAGAGATGCACGGCGCGCAGGAACTTGGTACCTGGCTGATCTATCTGTTCTTCTTTGTGATCGGTGTACCCGCGTCCATCGGTGTGCTGATCCGGAACGCTCCGATTCTGCTGCTGTTCTGTATGATCATTGTGCTGGTCAATATGGTTTTCTGTTTTCTGGGCGGAAAGCTGCTGAAGTTTGACCTGGAGGATATTATCCTGGCATCCAACGCCAATATCGGCGGACCGACCACCGCAGCCGGCATGGCGATTTCCCAGGGCTGGTCGAAACTGATAGGGCCGTGTATGCTGGTGGGCACCTTTGGATATGTGATTGGCACATGGCTGGGCATCCTGATTGGATCCCTGTTGGGTGCATAAGGTAGTTGGCATATGAAGTTTTTAGGTTTCATGTCACCAAGCACATTCATTGAGCCAGAAACGGATCTTTAATTAATCCACTAGGGAAACGCAAACAAGACGAAAACGGAAAAGAACAGCATAATCCGCAATCCAAATAATTAGGAAAGTTCAAAAAGATGGAGGGGTTTGGCTTACGGGGCATTCTGTAGCGACTGCGCTTTCTGTATCAAAATACGCAATCACTGCATATAAGCAGTGCCCCTGACGCCTGGACGGTCATTATGAACACTAGCCCTGTGAACGGGAGGATGGGTGATAAAATGTCAGGAGGTGAGAGGCATTGTCTGATGAATGGCTGATTTCCAGAATCAATGAGTCTATTCGTATCTTTGGCATAGTCATGGAACTGCTGATGACAGCTGTGTGTCCCAGCCTCATTTCAGGATGGTTTCCATCCCTGTGCGGTAAGGCTTCATGCCCATGCGTTCATAGAATTCCATTGCTCCCGGATTGCAGGACCAGACATTGAGCGTGACATTGTAGCAGCCTTTGCTTTTCGCAAAAGACACAATAGCTTCAAAAAGTGCTTTTCCGATGCCCTTTCCGCGGTGATTTTCATCCACACAGATGTCATCGATGTAAAGCGTATCATGTTCCTCCATCAGTCTCCCGCCGCTGTGCTGGAAAATGCAGAAACCATGTCCAAGCACTTGTTTATCATCGGCACAGACAAATATGGGTGTAGCCTCATTTTCAAGGAGATCTGACAGTTCTGCTTCAGTATATTTGGTTGTAGGTCCTTTAAAGAGATCAGGTCTCCCCTCATGGTGGACCATATTGACCTGAATGAGCAATTTCATGATAGACGGGATATCGTTTTTTTCAGCACGGCGTATGATATACATATGTTTCTTCCTTCCTTCAATGAAAAGACTAAAGGGAAAGGCGATGCTGAGCATCGCCTCCTGTTGATTCTGAATATATTCGGATCATGTTTCTTTTTCGGCATATATTTTTTCGGCACTGACAAGTTTTACACAGAGGGCAAAAAGTGCAGACGCAGTAGCAAGATCCTGTGCATTGGGATAGGTAGGAGCAATACGGATGCTGTTATCGTTAGGGTCTTTTCCATAGGGCCATGTGGCACCAGCTCCGGTCAGAATCACACCTGCTTTTTTGGCACGTGCCACAATCGCCTTGGCACATCCCGGGAGGCTTTCAAAATGGATAAAATACCCGCCAAGAGGTTTGGTCCATGTGCCGATGTTAAGGTCTGTAAGTTCCCTTTCGAGCGTATCTTCCACCATTTCAAACTTGGGGCGCAGGATTTCTGCGTGTTTGCGCATATGTTCTACCATGCCGTGAATATCCTTGAAAAAGCGTACATGCCTCAGCTGGTTGACCTTGTCATGGCCGATCGTCTGCCGCTTAAGCTGGTTGCGGATGTCGTCCATGTTGTTAGGTGATGTTGCCAGTGCAGCGATACCGCTGCCCGGGAAGGTAATCTTGCTTGTTGAAGCAAATTTGTAGACAAGGTCAGGATTTCCGGCGCGTTTGCATTCAGCAAGGATTTCGATCAGATAGTCCTGCTTGTCGTCATAAAGGTGGTGCATGCCATAGGCATTGTCCCAGAAGATCCGGAAGTCTTTTGCAGCCGGCTTGAGGCGGGCAAAGCGCCGCACGGTTTCATCGCTGTAGGAATAACCCTGGGGATTGGAATATTTCGGAACACACCAGATTCCCTTGATCAGAGGATCCTCTGCAACCAGTTTTTCAACCAGGTCCATCTGGGGTCCTGTGCACGTCATGGGAACAGGGATCATGTCAATGCCAAAATACTCGGTAATCGCGAAATGCCTGTCATAGCCAGGGACAGGACAGAGAAACTTGACTTTTTCAAGCTTGCACCATGGTGTTGACCCCATGATGCCGTGCGTGAAGGCACGGGACACAGTGTCATACATGACATTCAGACTGGAGTTGCCATAGATAATAATATCCTTTGGATTGTTCTCCATCATGTCGCCAAGAAGTTCACAAGCTTCTTCTATGCCCGTGAGGGAGCCGTAGTTCCGGCAGTCGGTCCCGTCTTCGCAGGTAAGGTCCGAAGAAGAATCAAGCACATCCATCAGGCCCATGGACAGGTCCAGCTGTTCCTGGCAGGGCTTGCCCCGACTCATATCCAGATGGAGCTCCATGTTCTGGAACTTGCGATATTCTTTTTTCAGCTGAGCAATTTCTTCGCCGAGTTCAGCCCGGGTCATTTCCGAGTAGCTTTTCATGGTTTTGCCGCCTTTTCCTTGAATGCTTATGTCCTGTCAAGACACATGAGAATCTTACGGCAATCATGAAGAAAAATCAATTATTAGACAATATAAAATTGCATTTTTTCTGCACTGAATCCCGATTTTTCCGATTGCAAAGCAGAAAAAATGCAATTTTTCATATCAAATTATTCAGATAGGAAACAGATCCCATTTTTATCGCCATACATGGCCCAGGCACCAGGACAGGAGAAGGATATCTGCCAGGAGGCCTGTCCAGAGAAGGACCCGGTTAGCCGTCCTGTCAGCAAAAAACAGGTGCAGGCAATACCCTTTCTTAAAAGGATAAAACAGCTGAACGGGCCTTTTATTCGTCAGGTCCAGGAACAGGTGGGACAGGCAGCCGGCGCACACGGCTGTCCCGAACAGCGGTGTGAACTGCCAGCCCGCATAGGTGAGAAGGACGGTGAATAAAAAAGAGTGCGTGAATGTTCTGTGCGCGCTGAACCTGCCTTTTACACAGGACAGGACCATAATCAGACAGCCGAATGCGGTCTGAGATGCACCCTGTGTCAAAAGCAGTTCACGCAGTCCCAGATGCAGGACACGGTCCAGAAGGAAGGCCATGAGGACCAGCCCTGCAGCGATCAGGCGGGAAACCAGCATATCTTTCTGTTTTCCGGAATGACATTCCACGTCGCACAGGACGGCCCCGGCAGCACCTCCTGTGACGGCCAGAATACAGTCCCCTATCGTATGGGGACCTGTGAGCGCCAGGGCTGCGGCAATACCGACTGTCAGATGTGTTTTCCCTGTCAGGGTGCATTTCTCCTTTCGAGATGAGTGTATGAACCGGATCAGGCCATCTCACTTTTTAACCGGATCTGCTTCCATTTTCCCTGGCGGTAGCGGAGAAAGACCAGAAGGGTCCTGGTCAGCTGGTCCGCAGAAACGGCGAACCAGGCGCCATAGATCCCGTATCCTGCCCCCACCAGCACAAGACCGAGGACGGGCCGTATGATCATCATGGTGATGCAGGTAATGACCGCTGTGGCCCTTGTGTCCCCTGCCCCTCGCAGTCCTCCGGCCACAATGAACTGGGAAGCCTGGAAGGGCTGTACAAAAGCAAGAAAGAACATAATGTTCCGCCCCATGTCCACAATTTGCGGATCGCTGTTATAGAGCGCGACGATTTCCCCTCCGAAGAACAGGAAGAGGATGGTCAGCAGAAAAGATACGGCCATTCCCACGCGCTGGCAGCGGCTGCAGTAGGCCTGGGCCATGTCGGGCCGTTTTTTTCCCAGGGACTGGCCGACAAGGGTTGTGGAAGATACGGCAAAAGCCTGTCCGAGCATAAAGGACAAAGCCTGAATATTCATGCAGACCTGGTGCGTGGCAAAGGCCAGTGTACCAAGGGAAGCCACGGTGATGGAAAAAACGATCATGCCGATGCGCATCAGGAGCTGCTCCATCATAGAGGGAAGCCCGATGTGGATCAGGTCGCCGAGCGTCTTCCTGTCAGGACGGAAGCCGGCACGCACATCCAGCTTCAGGAACCCGTTCCCGCGCAGAATCAGGACGAGAGAGATGATAAAGGCGACGAGCTGGCCGATGACTGTGGCCAGAGAGGCGCCTGCCACGCCCATCTCCGGGAAGCCGAAGTTGCCGTAGATGAGCAGATAATTAAACAGCACATTCACTGCGTTGGCGATGAGGTTGTAAAACATGGAGGACCTCGAATCACCCACGCCGCGCAGGGCAGCGGTGATTGTGCTGGTCAGGGCCATGGTCAGGAAACCTGCCATCTGGATCTGCAGGTAATCTGTGGCCCAGCGCGTGACGGTTTCATCTGTGGACCCCATGAACAGCACCATGGGACGTGCGGCAAGTATGCCCATCACGGAGAGAATGAGCGTGGAGAAAAAAGTGAACATCAGACCCTGGCGGACAACCAGGTTGGCTTTCTCCTGCTGAACTGTGCCCTTGTAGCGGGCCACCAGGGCCGTTACACCCGTGTTCATGGCGATGAAGGCGGCCATGAGCAGGAACTTGGGCTGATTGGTGAGGCCCACAGCAGAAAGGGCCTGGGCGCCCCATTCTGTATGCGCACTGCCGCCGATGGAACCAACCATCATCAGGTCCACCATGGAGGCAAGCTGGGTGAGAATGAGCTCGACAAAACTTGGCCAGGCGATGTGCACAACGTCTTTGTAGAGCCTGCTGCTGCTTATGCCTGCGGGCAGAGTGCGGCTGTCTGAGTCTTTGACAGGTCCCTCCTCCACCAGGTCCAACGCTGTGCTGAGCCGGTTGCGCTTAAGCATTTGCATGGTTATCCTCCTGTATCAGACTATGCCGAAGATCGAAGCGATGTCACTGTCCGGGATCATACGGTCCGTGGTGCTCGTGGCATGCTCGAGCATAGTGTTCACACGGTCCTCAAGCGCTTTTGTGACGAACCCGTCTGCGTCTATGCCCCGAAGAGAGAAAAAGTAAAACGGGTTGTCGTCGAGCCTGACGCCGATGCCGTACATCACAGCAGCAACATGCTTGCACATCACCGCCCAGTCAGGACAGGAGCAGCCCATGTGGATCTCCTTTGGCGCAGGGAAAAGCCCGTCCCGCTCCAAAAAAAGCTCCTTGAGTTCTTCCGGGAACTGACCATAGATCAGATCTTCCATGGCTGTGATCTTTTTGCTGCACTGTTCCATGAGGGCCTTCTGTCTGTCCTCAGGAAGAGGATCAATATGGATCTCAACACTGTAAGGCGTGCGGCGCGATCCCTGTACCTTAGCAAGGACAACGCCCTGCTGGATCTTCAGGTCCAGAACCGTGCCCTGTCTCACGTAAGTTTTTCCGCGGGAGAGCCTGGAGGCATAGTCGGCGTAGCGTTCCATGTTCCGGCACCAGCTCTGGCCCCACCAGCTGACACAGATGGTCCGGCTGTTCCCTTTGGGAATGACCGGATCGTAGACCTTGCCTTTCTTCTGAGCCTTTGCCACAGATTCCTCGGCGTTACGGCGCAGAAGCGCAACGGAGGGCTGGGAAAAATGGGGGAAATCATCGTAATACCGTCTCCGTGCTGCCATGGTCACACCTCCAGTTTCATCATGCCAAGGAGTTCAGCGTCACTCATCTCAGTGATCCATTTTTCACTGCCCTCTCCGACAATGTCATCTGCCAGTTTCTGCTTATCCCGGATCAGCTGATCGATTTTTTCTTCGATCGTCCCCCGGACAACAAAGCGGTGGACAAAAACGTCGCGGGTCTGACCGATCCGGAAGGCACGGTCCATGGCCTGGTTCTCAACGGCCGGGTTCCACCAGCGGTCAAAGAGGATGACATGGTTCGCACCTGTAAGGTTGAGGCCCGTGCCGCCCGCTTTGATGGTGAGCACCATATAGGGCACATAGTTTTCACTGTTAAATTCCGCCACCAGTCTGGCACGCTCGGAAACGCGCGTGCCGCCGTGAAGGACAAGTCCCCTGCGGCCGAACACACTGTACAGGAAATGGTCAAGGGCCGGGGTGATTTCGCGGTACTGGGTGAAAATGAGGACGCGCTCGTGCTTGTCCCGGATGGTACCGCAGATTTCGCGGAGATATTCAAACTTGCCGCTTTCTTCGGGCAGAAAGGTCTCCTGACCGAGGAACTGATCGGGATGGTTGCAGATCTGCTTGAGCTTCCCTATGGCGGACACCACCAGGCCGCGGCGCTTCATGGGATCGGCTTCCTGCAGATGGATTTCCGTCAGAGCCTTTTTCGTCTCCTCGATCTGCTGCTCATAGAGCGCTGTCTGCTTTTTGGAAAGCGTGATGTAATCAGTCTGTTCAATTTTATCGGGCAGGTCGGAAATAATGGCCTTGTCCGTTTTCATGCGCCTAAGAATAAAGGGGGATACCATCTCCTTGAGGTGCACATAGCCGGACGGTCTGGCGCTGAGCCCCTTGGCGAAACGGTCAAACTCACTGGCAGAGCCAAGTAGACCCGGGTTGAGGAAGTCAAAAAGGGACCACAGGTTGGTCAGATCATTTTCAATGGGCGTGCCTGTCATGGCAAGGCGGGTCCGTCCCCTGAGCTGCTTGACGGCCCGGGTCTGGCGTGTGCCAGGGTTTTTGATGGCCTGGGCCTCATCGAGGATAATCAGGTCCCATTCCCTTTCCTCAAGGGCGCTCAGGCGGGGGACCATGCCGTAGGTGGTCAGGTAGAGGAAGTTTTCCGGTTCCTGCAGCTTTTCCTCTGCTTTTTTGGGCGTGAGGCCATGAAGGAGGCACACAGGCAGGTGAGGCACAAATTTTTCGATTTCCTTTTCCCAGTTCTCTATCAGGGACGCCGGAACAATGAGAAGGACGTGCAGATCCGGCTGCGTGTCCCTGAGCCTTTCCAGAACTGTGAGCACCTGAAGGGTCTTGCCAAGTCCCATATCATCGGCCAGGCACGCGCCAAAGCCCAGGGCGAGCATCTGTGAGAGCCAGGCATAGCCGTTTTTCTGATAGGGGCGGAGAACGGCACACACGCCCTTTGGAACAGCAAGGGTCCTGAGGCTGTCGGGATGGCGGAGGGAGGATAGGAGCGTGGAGAGCCACTTGCCGTTGGTGATCTCCGCGCCGCTTTCTGACGGATTTTCCAGTCCGCCCTGTATGCGCAGCGCCCTGAGCAACGACATGTCCCCTTTGCATGCTTCCATGTCGGCGATCATTTTTTTGAGCTGTTCATGATTGACCTCGACCCACTTGCCTTTGATCAGCGCAAGACCGTCCTCCGCCCTGAGCAGGGTGCGCAGGTCCGCCTGTGTCAGGCGGACCCCGTCAACCACCAGGGAGGGACGGATGGACAGGATGCTGTCAAGGCCCAGCAGGGACTCTTTCTTTTCGCCCAGCTGGACCTGCAGACGGACAGAGGAGGAGCGCGTGCGCCAGAAATTGGGCAGACGGCAGGCGATCCCGGCTTTTTCAAGCTCCGGTACGGCCTGCAGGAAGGTGTAAGCTTCCGCGGATGTCATGCGGAGGGGATGGAAAAGCTCGCCGGTTTCCATCCAGGCTGCAACCATAGGGAGGGCCTCGGCCGCCCCGTTGAGACAGCTCAGGAGGGACACAAGCTTTTCCCTGCTCTTTTTATATTCCGTCAGGGCGTACCCCAGGGGCATGTGGCGAACGCCTGCAGCGTCCCTGGTGGTATACGTGGCGAGAAAGGCAAAAGGGTACGTTTCGTCTTTCCTGTTTTCCACCATATGGAAAAAGATGCGCTCGGGGAGGTGAAGGTCCTCTATTTTTTCCGCGAGGTACATGGCGACCGTTCCGTCATAGGCCGCAATTTCCCGGCGGAAGACAGATTCTAGCGCATGGAAGCGGTCCCTGAGCCACGCTTCCCCGATGGCGTCCGTGCCCAGGCCAAAGGGGACAGCTGCGAGGAGGCTGTCGCAGGAGGCAGGGTCCAGAGGGACCTCCGTCTGTTCCCGGGTGATCTCCAGGGCGCTCTGACGGGTCAGGGCGGTGGAAAAGGTGTGCGCGACCTGGTGGAGGAAGCGGAAGGTGGATGACGTTTGCTGGGGAAGGGCCTCAAAGGCGAGATGGAACAGAAAGGTGCTCTTGTCCTCCCTGTAGAGGGAACGCCAGCGCTCAATCTGTTCATCCTTCTTCCCTTCCGGGAAGTCTATGCTGAACCCATCCGGGGCAAAAATCACGTCAAGTGTCATATCATGGCTCCAATCTGTAATGTTTCCGGATAAAAACAGTATACCATAAGGCAGGAGAATGGTGCATCTTCCCATAGGCGATACAGAAAAAATCCGCTATAATGGGTGCACATCATATCAACAAAGTATGGAGGAATTGCTATGCAGATCTATGTGGACAAGCATGCCCGGAGAAGCGGCATGGGGAGCAGAGAATATCCGTTCAGGCGCATCCAGGAAGCTGCCGACATAGCCAGACCGGGGGACGAGGTGATTGTCCGCAATGGGGTCTACCGCGAAGCTGTGCACCCCAGGTACGCAGGCACGGAGACGGAAAGGATCGTCTACCGCTCAGAGGAGCCCCTCGGGGCCACCATCTCCGGGGCCGAGAAGATAAAGGAATGGACACGCTATGAGGGGGACGTGTGGACAGCGCGCGTGTCCAACACGGTGTTCACGGACCGCAACCCCTATACGACCCTTGTGCAGGGGGACTGGTTCATTGCAGGCTTTGTGGCGCACACCGGGGACGTTTTCCTCAACGACAAGAGCATGTATGAAGTGACCAGCCTCGAGGGCGTGCTCCATCCTCAGCGCTCCGCAGCCTCCTGGGACCCGGATTTTTCCGTATATACCTGGTACACCGAACAGGACGGGGAACGCAATGAAACCGTGTTCTATGCCAATTTCCAGGGGCTCGATCCCAATGAGGAGAATGTGGAGATCAGTGCGCGCAAGGACTGCTTCTGTCCCCTGGGCACGGGAACCGGATATATCACGCTCTCCGGCTTTAAGGTATGCAAAGCGGCTACCCAGTGGGCACCGCCCACAGCCTACCAGGAAGGCATGGTTGCGCCGCACTGGTCAAAGGGCTGGGTGATCGAGGACTGCGAGATCTATGAGGCCAAATGCTGCGGCATCTCCCTGGGCAAGTACCTGCAGGAGGACAATGACAACAAATGGCTCAAGCGCAAATATAAGGACGGCACGCAGACAGAACGCGAAACGATCCTCCTGGCCCAGCGCGAAGGCTGGAGCAAGGAAACCGTGGGCAGCCATATCGTCCGCCGCTGCCGGATCCACCACTGCGGACAGACGGGCATTGTCGGGCACCTTGGCGGCGTCTTTTCAGTGATTGAGGATAACGAGATCTGGTGCATCAACAATAAGCAGAACCTGGCTGGCGCGGAGATCGGCGGGATCAAAATGCACGCCGCCATCGACGTTGTGTTCCGCCGCAACCATATCCACCACTGCACACGCGGTCTGTGGCTGGACTGGCAGGCACAGGGGACGCGTGTGACGCAGAACCTTTTCCACGATAACACGGTGCCGCTCCTTGCCTCCATGGAAAATCCGCCCAAAGAGGCCTTCCAGGGGATCGGGGAGGACGTGTTCATTGAGGTCAGCCATGGGCCTACCCTTCTGGACAACAACATTTTTCTCTCCGTGCGCGCCGTGAAACTGGCCACGCAGGGCGTTGCCATGGTGCATAACCTGATTGCCGGCTCGTTCACAGCGGTGGGCATCGGCACGGACAACGGGGCCAAAACGCTCAAGAGCCCGAGATATACGCCCTATCATGTGCCGCACCGTACAGAGGTGGCTGGTTTTATGACCTTTCTGCATGGCGACGACCGGTTCTATAACAATATCTTCGTCCAGCTGCCCCCGCCCGCTGCCCTCAAGGCCATAGAGGACCTTGAACAGAAGGGCAGCGAATGGGACGACAACTGTGTGAGCGTGGGCACCTTCCGCTTTGACGGCTATCCGACTTTTGAGGAATGGGACAAGCTCTTTGAGGGCTACTGCGGAATGGGCAGTGCGCCAAGCGACAGGTACTACAGCCACCTGCCGGTTTATGCCCATGGCAATGTGTACCTCGGCGGCGCCAGGCCCTGGGACAAGGAGGAGGGCGCCCTGGTCTCAGAAACGCCTGTCCACCTCACGCTGACAGAAAAAGATGGCAAGTACAGGCTGGAGACAGACCTGTTTGAAGAGACAGGCGACTACCGGGTGCCTGTGATCGGGACGCAGACCCTGGGCATGGCTTTTGAGCCGGAGGAGAAGTACGAATCGCCGGACGGAAGCCCCATCACCTTTGATGAGGACTATCTGGGGGACAAGCGCGGCCTGTGGTGCATGCCGGGACCGTTTGCCGCCTCTTCCGACCGCTTCCGCGTATGGTAAACAAGGAGCCGGGCTGTTTCAGCCCGGCTTTCTTCGTGCTTCAGTGCAGGCGCAGAGGGGACAGGAAAAGGGGAAACGGTTCTTCCGTTTCCCCTTTCTGACAGCGTGATTAATCAGCAGAAACTTCCTCAAGCTGGCCCGCGGCATAGCGTGCCTCGGCCTCAGCCATGATTTTTTCGGTGGCGCTTACCCCGCAGCGTGAAGCGCCCACGGCCCTGGCCTTCAGTACGGTATCAAGGTCGCGGATGCCGCCGGATCCCTTGACGCGGACCGTGGGGGACACGGAGGCACGCATGAGCCTGAGGTCCTCAATGGTGCAGCCCTTGGAGCCGTAGCCGGTGCTGGTCTTGACAAAGTCAGCACCCGCAGCCTCGGAGAGCTTGCAGGCGCGGACCTTCTGCTCGTCGGTGAGGTAGCAGGTTTCAATGATGACCTTGACAATGGCGCCGTGCTCATGGGCAAGGGACACGATCTGGGCGATCTCGTTTTGCACATATGCATCATCTCCGGCGATCAGACGGCCGATGTTGATGACCATATCAAGCTCTTCGCAGCCTTCTTTGAGGGCAAGGTCAGCTTCCTGGACCTTGATGGCTGTCTCGTGGTCCCCGTGGGGGAACCCGATGACGGTGCAGACCCTGACATCCGATCCCTTGAGCAGCTCCGCCATCAGCGGGACGTCGCAGGGCCTTGCGCACATGCTGGCGACATCGTACTTCAGGGCAACCATGGCCCCGTGGCGGATCTCGTCGGGCGTGAGATAGGGCTGGAGGGTGGAATGGTCCAGCATTTTGGCAATATCATGGGGTGTTAACATACGTAGAATCTCCTTTCTGAGGTCCCCAGTACCCGGGCACATGGGGACACTGGTTCTTTTTCTGGGCCGCGCGGACCTCCACAAAGCAGCCGCACAGCCTGCAAGTCCCGTCGGCAAGCTCGGGGCAGGCCAGACAGATGTCCAGACGCGCCCGGTAGACCGGGCCGTCTGCCAGCTGTGCGGGCGGGAGAGACGCAATGACGTCCTCAATGACAGCTTTCATCCCGGGCATGGCCTGGTCGGTCAGGCAGCGGCAGGGCTTAGGCATGGAACGTCACAACGGCCACGGAGCAGGCGGGAAGGGTGGCGACAAAGCCGCGTTCGGTCGCCCTCAGGCTCAGGGGCTTTGGCGCGAGCCTGTCCGGGCAGTCAAAGGTATTGTGGTCATCCATCTTTCCGGAGAGCACAAGGCCGTCTGCGTATCCATAGCTGCCGGAGAGGTCGATGAGCACATCGGCCGGCGCGTCAGCGGAGAGGTTGGCAAGGCTGACGGTGACTCTGCCGTCCTTTTTGGAGGCGGAGGCCGTCACCTGCTTGAGACCGCCTTCCACGGTGTCGGCGAAGACTGCGGATTCGAGGACGTCAGCGTCCTGGTGGTCTTTGAACATATTGAACACATGATAGGTGGGCGTGAGCAGCATGCGGTCGCCGTCGGTGAGGATCATGGATTGCAGGACGTTGACCACCTGGGCGATGCAGCACAGACCGATTCTGTCGGCATGGGACTGGAAGATATGGAGGGTGATGGCAGCGACCATGGCGTCGCGCATGGTGTTCTGCTGATAGAGGAAGCCGGGGTTGGTGCCGGGCTCGACATCGAACCAGCATCCCCATTCGTCCACCAGAAGCTGTACGCGGTGGTCCGGGTCGTACCTGTCCATGATGGCAAGGTGGCCGGAGATCAGCTTTTCCATATGGGCCGCGCGGCGCAGTGTCTCATAGTACATTGCTTCGTCGAAGTCCGTGGCGCTTCCCTTGCTGTTCTGCCAGTCCCCGGTGGGCACGTCATAATAGTGGAGCGTCAGGCCTTCCATGTATTTCCCGGCCTGCTTCATGAGGACCTCTGTCCAGTGCCAGTCCCCCTCGGAAGGGCCGCAGGCAATGCGGTAGAGCTTGTCATCGCCATACTTCCTGCAGTAGGTCTGGTAGCGGCGGTAGACATCGGCATAGTATTCAGGGCGCATGTTCCCACCGCAGCCCCAGCTCTCATTGCCCACGCCCCAGTACTTGACATGGAAGGGGTCTTTCTGGCCGTTCTCCCACCGCTCACGGACGACGGAAGAGTCCCCGGCTGAGTTGAGGTATTCCACCCACTCCGCCATCTCGCGCACGTCACCGGAACCGACGTTGGCATTGATGTAGGGTTCGCACCCGATCTGCCGGCACAGTTCTAAGAACTCGTGGGTGCCGAAGGAATTGTCCTCCACAACGCCGCCCCAGTTGGTGTTGACCATGCGCTTGCGGTTTTTTCCTATGCCGTCCCTCCAGTGGTACTCATCGGCAAAGCAGCCGCCGGGCCACCGCAGAAGCGGGACCTTTGCCTCGCGCAGCGCCGCGACGACATCGCTGCGCATGCCGTTGACATTGGGAATGGGGGAATCCTTGCCGACAAAAATGCCGTTGTATATGCACCGGCCAAGGTGTTCAGAAAACTGACCATAGATGTTCTTGTTGATTCTGGCACCTGTGTGTTCGGTGTCAATATGGACTGTGGGCTGCATGAAATACCTCCGTAAAATCAGAATGGATATCAGGTGAAAGCGGGATCTTTGAGATTGGAAAGACCGATGCTGCGCCTGCCCTGTTCTTCCTCGTGGATCATGTCAACAAGACGGTCGCACACAGGGGTGGGGATATGGTAAACCCTGCCTTTTTGGGCAATATAGCCGTTAAAGCAGTCCACCTCGGTGCGCTTTCCGCGCTCAAGGGACTGCAGGGAGGAGCTCTTCAGGCGGCGGTACTTGACGCCGACGGCCCGGATCATGAGGTGCCGCCGCGTCCTGTCGAAGACCGAATTGCCTTTCATGAGCGCAAAGTAGTCGAGTTTTCCGCCGTAGGGCGGGACACTGAGGTGCATGGCGCGTGCCACGTCCACTGCCTCGCCGATGACGCGAAGAAAAATGCGGCGGGCATCCAGACGGTTCATCATCTGGCCCAGACGGAGCCCGCAGATGGCCCCGAGGCTTGTGATACAGGCATTGACAATCATCTTGGAATAGAGCTCAGCGTAAATGTCTGCAGAAATACGGACAGGCGCCACGGCCTGAAGGAGGTCCCTGAGGGACTCGAGGCGCTCATCGGTTTTCCCGTCCATATAGCCGATGACAAACTCTCCTGTGCTTGTTACCTCCATTTCTCCGGGAGCGAGCAGGGTGGCACCAAAGCCGATCACACACCCTACGGTGCGCCTCTGTCCGACAATGTCCGCAAGCTGATCCGTACAGATGCCGTTCTGCATGCTCACCACCAGGGAATCTTCCTTCAGGTGCGGGAGCATGCGCCGGGCGCAGTCGGGCATATCGTAGGCTTTGGTGACAATGAGACAGATATCATAGGTGCCGTCAAGCTCCTCAATGGTTGAGACGGCTTTGACCGGGACAAGGTGCTCGCCTTTCACACCGGTGATGTGAAGGCCGGGGTCCCCGGCAAGGGCTGCTGTGCTGGAATGTTTGCATACAAGGGTAAGGTCTGCGCTGTTTTGTGCCAGAAAAGCGGCGGTCACGCCACCAATGGCACCGGCACCGATCAGGACTGTTCTCAGCCCCACGGCGGCTCATCTTCTTTCAATATATACTTGGGTACCGTTAACCTTCCACACGGATCATCTGCTCCAGGGAACAGACATTCCGGTCAAGGCGCTCAAGGGCACGGCGGATGGCCTGCTCGTGGGCGGGATGGGTAATGAAAATCAGGGGGACGCGCTCTTCGCCCTCGGCTTCTTTCTGCATCATGGAAGCAATGGAAACGCTTTCCAGGGCAAAGCATTCGCTGACCTTCTGAAGGACGCCCGGGGCATCCACAGCGGACAGGCGGATGTAAGCGCGGGTCATCCAGTTGTCGGTGAACTGGAACTCGGGCGAAGGCTCCGGCGTGTTGTCAAAGGTCGGGTAGCTGGGCTCTGTGCACAGTGCGGCTTCCACAATGTCCCCGCAGATGGCGCTTGCCGTGGGCATATCTCCGGCCCCGCGCCCCTGAAGCATCATGTCCCGGCAGTACTTGCCGTGGATGAAAATGGCGTTGAGCGAGCCGTCCACACCGGCAAGGGGATGGTCCTTGGGCAGGAAGGTGGGATGGACCCGCGTCTCCACGGTACTCCCCTGCTTCTTGGCGATGCCAAGGAGCTTGAGGGTGTACCCCATTTCCTGGCCGAAGGCGATATCCTTCGCGCTGATCCCGGTGATGCCCTCGCGGTAGATCTGCTGGTAAGTGACACGGCCGTGGAAGGCCAGGGAAGCGAGAATAGAAAGCTTGTAGGCGGCATCCATGCCCTCCACATCCGCGGCAGGGTTGGGCTCTGCAAGGCCCAGACGCTGGGCGTCCTTGAGGACATCCTCATAATCCTTGCCTTCCTTGGCCATGCGCGTGAGGATATAGTTGGTGGTGCCATTGATGATGCCGAACACGCGGTCGATTTCATCGGCTTCCAGGTTGCGGTTGAGTACCCGGATGACAGGAATGACGCCGCCCACGCTCGCCTCATACCACAGTCCGGCATGGTGCTCCTCGGCTGTGCGCTGCAGCCTGTCCCAGTTCAGCGCCAGGGCGACTTTGTTGGCCGTCACGACGTGCTTGCCGTTTTGCAGGGCCTGTTCCATGAAGCGGGCAGCAGGCTGTTCGCCGCCCATAAATTCACAGACAATCGAGATCCCCGGGGCCGAAGTCACATCTTCTGCCTTCTCTGTGAGCAGCTCCCTTGGAACGTTCAGTCCTTTGGCAGCGTTGATCTGAAGCGCTTCCTCGATATTCTTGACCAGGATTTTTTCCACCCGGACCTGCAGGTGATCCCGGCGCGCAAGCTCTCCGCCCATCTCCTCGAGCAGGCGATAGACCCCGCCGCCAATATTGCCGCAGCCGAGGAATCCCAGTGAAACCTGTTGCATAGTCCATCTCCATTTCTCCTGCCCCGCTTGGGGCAGATCCATACGTGAAATCATGGAAATTATACCGGAAATGTGCTTTTATGCAAACACCCGTGCATGCGGATTTCAGGCAGAAAAAAAGGCGCGTATGCGCCTGTTATCTGATGTATTCCGTTTTCATGTACCCGACCTGTCCGGAAATGCTGATATAGGACCATACCCTGCCTTTGCTGAGGATGGTCAGACGGGTCCCCACATCGTAAGTGCCGATGACCGGTGAGTTTTTGGAGGAGCCGGAGCGCATATGGACGGGCTTGCCATTGTCTGAGCGCACGCGGCCGGACTTGGAGGAGGGCGATGAGGAGGACGGCGGGGAGACTTTGGCGGATGAGAGGTACTGGGCCATCATGTAGCCGGATTTGCCGTTGACACTGACCTTTCTCCAGCTGCCGTGGATACCCGTGACGGTGACTTTTGTGCCCACAGGGTAGCGCTCGATGGATACAGCGTTTTTGCTGGCACGTGCCCTGAGGTTGACGGACTTGCCGTTGCTGCTGGTGACATAGGCTGTGCCTGAGGACACAGAGGTCGTGGCCGTGCCAGTCCCTATGTCCAGATAGGATGAGAGCATATAGCCCCTGTTGCCGTCGCTGGCCTGCACAAAGACCCAGTCATCCTCCTGGTCGAGTACGGAAAGCACTGTGCCTGAAGGATAGCGGTTGAGGATGACGGAGCTGGTGCTGGGCGAGGTGCGCATGCGCAGGTATCCGCCTTTGACAGTGGCCGTCAGAGCCGATGCGGTGGAAATCAGGAAAGTGGCAAGGAAAACACAGAAAAAGAGAAGAAAACGCCGAGGACGCGGCACAGGAAACACCTCCGGTTGAAAAAATATGCAGTATATTTTCGCTCAGAAGACCAGGAAAGCTGATCCGGTTGTCTGTCTCTAAATGACTTGCTTTACTTTACTGCATTTCTTCCCGCTTCGCAAGAGTCTGCCGCACAAAAAACAAGAAATACAAGAAAAAAATACACAAAGAAAGAACAAGGAGGCTCAGCAGAAAAAGCGGCCGCTGAGCAGGTCATAGAGCAGCTCTTCGAGATCGTCCTGTGTGGTCTCGCACCCGGAGAGGGCGTACCTTTTGACGACGCCTGTGATCCCGCCTGCAAGGTAATCGGCGGCAAACTGCCTGCGCGTGGAAGGGCGGCCCGGCAGAAAGCAGCTGCAGCTTTCGAGGGAACCGGCAATGCTGTCATACAGGAGGTGCTCAATGTGATTGTCCACGAGCATGCGCAGGAACGCCCTGTTGCGGCTGATGTATTCCCCGTACCCCTGGCACAGATGCCGCAGCTCTGAACAGGAAGCCGGGGGCTCCTGGGGATCATAGCAGTAATTCTCCTGAAGGGTGTAGATGACGACGTTGTCCCTGGAGGTAAACAGGGAATAAAACGTCTGGCGTGATATGCCGGCTGTCTTGCACAGCTCACTGATTGTGATCTCCTGATAGGGTTTCTCCTCAATGAGATGCATCAGGGCTTCCGCAATCTGATGCTGTGAAGCAATGGCGACTTTATTTTTTCCGCAGTACATAGCTACCTCCGTTGCTGTCCGTGCAGGTCCCCTGCCTGACCGGGAAAGTACACCGTGAAAGTTTATCGCAAGCCTTGACACGTGTCAAGGTAAGGTGTATATTGTGCACATTGACAAATGTCAAACTTAGACAGGTGTCAATGGTAAATTGAGAAACACGGGGGAACAGAGATATGGCTGTTATGGCTGTTTACGATAGGGTCGTAGTACCCGGGGCGACCATTTATTTCCAGAATGACGAGTATGTTGAAGCGACCGGGAAGCACCCTGTCTCCGGGGAGCGGGTGACCCTGGCGGTGCTCAGGGAGGACGTGGACAGGGACAGGCGGAAGAGCGATTCCTTTTACAGGATCGGGGCCGCGGGCACGGTGGCGGAGCTGAGCCCCAACGGGTACCTGGGCGTGCGCATCCAGAACCGGCTGAACATGGATGAGATCACGGTCCTCCCGGACGGTTCGCTCTCCCTTTCCGTGACGCGCCGCCCGGATGTGGACGACCTTGACCTGGAGGATGCGCACAGGCGCGTTGAGAGCATAAAGAACGAGATCATTGCGTTTTCAGAGAAATATTCATGGGGGCCCATGCTGCGCATGCAGGCACAGCGCTGGACGACCCTGTGGGAGATTGCGGGGGCCCTCTCGCCGTGGTTCGCCTCCGGGAGCGAGGAAAAATATGCGCTCCTTGCCCAGGACGAGCTGCAGAAGCGCTTCGACCAGACTGAGAAACTGGTGAGGGAGAACATTGAGCTGGCCAAGGTCAACACGGAGGCCCAGTCCGCGCAGGAAAAGGATTACAACCGGCTCTACCGCGAAGAAGCGATCAAAAAGCAGATGTCGTACCTGCAGAAGGAGCTCGATGAGCTGCACCCGGAATCCGTCTCGGATGTCAGGCGGCTGGAACTGAAGCTGGAGGAGGCAGGGATGAACGAGCTCGCCCTCAAGGAAGGCAGGCGTGTGCTGAACCGTCTCAAGAGCGAGGGCGGGTCAGGTCCCGAGGCGGGCATGCTTACGGATTACCTTGAGCTCCTCACTTCCCTGCCCTGGAAGAAGGAGGAGGGGAAGAAAATTTCCCTCAGTGAGGCCAGGGAAATCCTGGACAGGGACCATGCGGGGCTTGAGAAAGTCAAAAAGCGCATCGTCCAGCAGATTGCCGTCATGACGCTGCGCGGGCAGCAGTCCGGTTCCATCCTCTGCTTTGTGGGGGCGCCGGGCACCGGCAAGACGAGCATAGGGCAGAGCATTGCCAGGGCCCTGGGACGCGAATATGTCCGCGTGAGCCTTGGCGGCGTGCGCGATGAGGCTGACATCCGCGGCCACCGCAGGACGTACATCGGGTCCATGCCGGGCAGGATCATGGACGGGATCCACAAATGCGGCGTATCCAATCCGGTCATGGTGCTCGACGAGATTGACAAGCTCTCCAGCTCCTTTGCCGGGGACCCGGCTTCCGCCCTTCTGGAAGTGCTGGACCCGGAACAGAATGCCAATTTCACGGACCATTACCTGAACGTGCCCTTTGACCTTTCCGATGTCTTCTTTATCTGCACCGCCAATACCCTCGACACCATCCCCGAGCCGCTTCTCAACCGTATGGAAGTGATCCGGTTCCAGGGCTACACGCCCCTTGAAAAGATGGAAATCGCCAGGGAGCACCTGCTGCCCAAAGCGGTCCAGGCGGCGGGCATAGGGGAAGGCAGGCTGCGGGTGACGGATGAGGCCATGGAAAAGATCATCTCGGAATACACCCGCGAGGCGGGCGTGCGCGGACTGAAGAAGCGGATGGACACGATCTGCCGTACAGCGGCTGTGCATCTTGTGGAGCACCCGGAGGACACCGTTGAGGTCCTCCCGGAGAACGTGGACGAATATATGGACATGCGGGGGCTGCGGGCCAAACGCGTCGGGGAGCAGGCCAAGCCCGGCATCGTCACAGGTCTGGCATGGACGCCGGTAGGCGGGGACATCCTGTATATCCAGACCCTGATGACCAAGGGGGCTGGTAAGGTCACAGTGACAGGACAGCTCGGGGATGTGATGAAGGAATCGGCCCAGCTTGCCGTCTCTTTGGTGAAAGCCTATTTCCCTGAGCAGGCCTCCGTGCTGAAAAAGAGCGATCTGCACATCCATGTGCCCGACGGTGCGACCCCAAAGGACGGACCGAGTGCGGGCATCACGCTGACAACGGCCCTGGCCTCCCTGGTGACAGGCGTCCCGGTGACCCCTCAGGTGGCCATGACGGGCGAGGTGAGCCTGCAGGGGGACGTGAAAGCGATTGGTGGACTGCCGGAAAAGCTCATGGCAGCCCAGAGGGCAGGCGTGAAAAAGGTCTTCATCCCCAGGGAAAATGTGGAGGACCTCCGGGACGTGGCGCAGGAAGTCAGGAACGAACTGGAGATTGTGCCCGTCGAAACGATCGGGGAAGTGTGGGACCAGCTTGGCATGCGCAGCTACCACATGGATCTTGCCATCTGAACGGAAAAAGCAAAAATGAGCCGGGCCCCTGCTGCT
>CAMNGW010000024.1 GCA_946538615.1 uncultured Clostridia bacterium | reverse complement strand
CCGAAACCATTTCACGCTTGAAATGAGAAACAATATCCCCTTGCTTAAATGTTCTCTCCAACCTGCTCGCCCCTGATCCACGTTCCTATTTCATTCTCAGTCACTATGGGAATGCCAGCCTTCTGCAGCCTCTCTGCAAAGACGCCATTTCCATCTGTCAGGGTGCCTGTGAATGTGCCGTCATAAATCTTCCCGCATCCGCAGCTCGGACTTCTGTCCTTGAGAATGGCAAGATCTATCTCAGTGTGGGCAATGGCTTCCATGATCCGGTCCGCTCCGCGGGAAAAGGCTTCATCCATATCCTTCCCGTCCCGGCTGACAACATGTCCGTCCCTGATTTCACAGGGTACCCGTGGAACAGGGAGGCCGCCCATCACCTCAGGACACACCGCGACAGTCACCTTATCCCGCAAATACTCACGGACTGCCTCTGTAAGATTGTTCCCGCCGTTATACTTGCAATCCAGACCCAGCAGGCAGGCACTGACAAGCACCGTCATGTCTCTTCCAGACTCTCCTTAATCAGTCTTCCCTCAAGCAAAAGTTCCCTCATCCGTACATGGTCATCATCCCTGAGGGCGTCCCGGTACGCACAAAGCCTTTCAATAAGGCCTTCAACCTCCGGCAGCAGGTTCTTCTGGTTTAAAAAGAACAGTTCCGTCCACATGTCCTCGTTAATCTTCGCGACCCTTGTCATATCTGCAAAGGAGCCCGCCGAAAAGCCTCTGTGTTTGCTGGCCAGTCTGGATTTGACATACGCGGATGAACAGACATGCGCCAATTGAGAAGTATATGCAATCATTTCATCGTGCACATCTGCTGTGGTGATCTGTATCCTTCGGAAGCCGATATCTGAGAAAAAATGCCTGGCCACGTCCACCACCTCAGGGTCTTCATCCGCTGACGGTATAAGGATCATAGAAGCTTTGTCAAACAGGTCGTCCCGTGATGCCCTGAAACCGGAGATCTCTCGCCCCGCCATGGGATGCCCTCCAATAAAATGCCAGCGCTTTCCTTTTGCAAGCGGAAACAGCTCGCTGACAATCTCCTCTTTGATGCCCCCGCAGTCAATCACAAGCGCACCGTCCTTGAAGGCCGTTTCGTGTTCTTTGATCCACGTGACAATCGTCTTGGGGTACAGGGCCACGAGGATCATGTCCATTTCCCCGATCCCGTCTTCTTCCAGAGGGGCATCTATCGCTTCCATATCAAGGGCAAGCTTCAGGCTCTCAGGATTGATGTCCATGCCATAAAGGAGGACATCCTTTATGTGCAGGCGGATCGTCCTGGCCAGAGAACCGCCAATGAGACCTAAACCGATAATGCCGATTTTTCGGATCTTCATATCGCATCATTCCTTTCTTCCGGATCATCCGGAAGGTGGCATGGTGTTATCATTTATTGTCCTTATTGACTTTGGGCTCATGATATTCTGCATGAGGATCGTATTTCACGCTTTCCGGCGGCACTTCCAGAAGCTCCGGATGGTTCAGATATTTTTCCATATCTGCAAAAAAGCCCGCATAGTACGCACCGGAGCAGACACGCTCATCCGCGGTAATCCCGATGGGCATGAAGCGCTTCATCCGGGTCTTTCCGTTTTCAACCACTGCTCTCTTTTCCACAAGTCCCATGCCGAAAAAGAGGGAAGTTGACCCGAAATTATAAATGTGGTGGTTCACATGATGGAGGCCAATGGATGCATTATTCGTGATGAACATGCCTGTATGGAAGGGGATCTCATCAAGAAAACTGCCCGGAAGAAGACCATACCGGTCCAGCAGGCGCACCAGCATAACTACCAGATTAGGAAGGCCGGGGACCTTGAACAGTCCAGCCGCAAGGTAATCAACAAAAATCTTGTTATCTATGCCGCGGCTTGCTTTGATTGTTCTTTCCATCCGGTCTCGCACATCATAAATCGTGTCAGTGGGATCGAACTTGATTTTCACGGCCGTCTCACCTGATTCCGCGTCCTGCGGGTCTTTGAGCAGCGTAAAGCTGACCGTGCAGTTCTTGCGCGAATAGTACTGCTTATTCATTATGAAACGGTTGACTTCAGGGTGCTGGCTGACTGCACGCACGTAGGCCGCAATAATAATCTCCATGAAAGTGATTTTCTCATCTTTCTGCAGCTGAGTAGCGATATAGCGTGTCAGCATCTCATAATCAATCTCATGTTCAAGGAACACCATGGCATCGCACCGCATGGGCATAAGATATGGCGTGATCTGTACAATGGGGTCAATGCCCTTGATCCGTCTGCCATCTGCACGAAATCCAAACAAAGTTCATTCTCCTATCGGGCAGTATAAATATAGAAAATAAATACAAATAAAACAAAACAACTGCCAAGAGGGATTATGGCAGTTTTCTGTAAGCTTTGTCAAGCCATGTGACAGTCCTCTTTTTGCCATGAAACATGATTCTTTATAACCTGTATGGTGTACTTTCCCCCACCGGGGGTGCAAGGACAGGGAGGCTCCTTTCACCATCTGCGGATCATCGGGTCCGGGAACCGGTCAGAATGCATCTGTTCTGTTCACAGTATCTCATTTTTTTGTTATAATGCCGTCTTGTGACATCATGAGAAGGAGGGATGCGGATGGAAGCCATGCATTTTGAAGGCAGTGTCACCGGCACGGTTTTTCACAATGAAGAAAACGATTTTTCCGTTATCACAGTCAAATCAGGCCGCACCGAAATCACCGCAACCGGCATCCTTCCGGAGCTGGCCATCGGGGAGCAGATCATCCTCGATGGAACCTACTCACAGCATCCCAAGTACGGGTCCCAGCTCAAAATCACCTCATATCAGATCGTACTTCCCTCTGATCTGCTTGGCATTGAACGTTTCCTTGCCTCGGGTCTGGTCCGCGGTATCAAGTCAGCCACGGCCAAAGAGATTGTCAAGCATTTTAAAGAGGATACTTTTGAGATTCTCAATGATCATCCCGAACGCCTTATGGAAATTAAGGGCATCGGAAAAACACGCTGGAAAATGATCGCGGAGTCTTACCATGATACCATGAACCTCCGCCTCGCCATGGTCTTCCTTACTTCCTATGGCATTCCTTCTGCCCTGTCCGCCAAAATCGCCCGAAGGTATGGGGACGAGACAGAAAAGATTATCCGCGAGAACCCCTATCAGCTCTGTACGGATCTGGATGGCGTAGGCTTTCAGACTGCGGACCGCATCGCCATGTCCCTTGGGATCGACCCTTTGAGCCCATTCAGGATCCAGGCCGGTATTATTTATACACTCACTGAACAGGCGCTGCTCAATGGGCACTGCTATCTTCCTGCGGACGAAACCGTGCGGCGCGCATGTGCTTTCCTGCACGTCCCCACAGCACTGATTGAAACAGCCATTCAGGAGCTTTCCATTTCCAAACAGCTGGTGTGCGAATCAGCTGCTGAAGGCATCCGGGTCTACCTGCCCTGGTATTATGAGGCCGAGGAAGAGGTGGCCCGCCGGCTCCATGACCTGCTCAGCGCTGTGCCCAGAGGCGACAGGCAGCAGGGCGATGACCGGATCCGCAAGTTTGAATCGCGGGAAGGCATTTCCTTTTCCCCCATGCAGCGCGAAGCGATTCTGTGCGCACTGGAATTTGGCGTCCTTGTGATCACAGGCGGCCCCGGGACCGGGAAAACCACCATTATCCGTGGAATCATCTCTCTGCTTCAGCGTGAGGGCCCTATTCTTCTGTGTGCGCCCACCGGACGCGCTGCCAAAAGAATGAGCGAGGCGACCGGTAAAAACGCAAAAACGATCCACCGCCTTCTTGAGTATACCGGTGAGGAAGGTTTTGCCCACGATGAAAGCGAGCCGCTTGACGCCAGCTGCATTATTGTGGACGAGATGTCCATGGTGGACATTATGCTCATGCGTTCTCTGCTGCGGGCCATCAACCCCGGGACGCGCTTGATCCTGGTGGGTGACGCGGACCAGCTTCCTTCTGTGGGTCCCGGCAACGTTCTCGGCGACATTCTTGCCAGCCGCGTACTTCCTGCCGTGCGTCTCACGGACATTTACCGCCAAAGTGAGGAAAGCAGGATCGTGGTCAATGCTCACCGCATCAACCGCGGGGAAATGCCACTTCTTAATGGAAAAGGCACCGACTTTTTCTTCACGCGCACCCAATCGGCCAGCGTGACCTCGGAAGTCATCGTGGGCCTCGTCAAAGACCGCCTTCCCAAGTATATCGGATGTTCACCTGAGGACAGGGCACAGAATATACAGGTCCTTTCCCCTATGAAAAAAGGCGATGCCGGCGTCGTTATGCTCAACCGTCTGCTCCAGGATGCCCTCAATCCGCCTTCAGACGACAGAGCCACCCTTACCCTTGATGACCTTCAGCTCAGGGTCGGGGACAAAGTGATGCAGACCAAGAATGATTATTCCATCCACTGGTTCCGGCACGGCGGCCCTCAGGAAGAAGAGGGGGACGGGGTCTTCAACGGGGATATCGGGACAATTACAGCCATACGTACTGAAGAAGACACATTAACCGTCCTATTCGATGACGACAAGGTTGTTGAGTACAAAACCAATACTTCGGAAGTGGATAACCTCGACCTTGCATACGCCATGAGCATTCATAAAAGCCAGGGAAGTGAATTTCCCGTGGTCATCATCCCTGTCTGCGGCGGCCCTAAAATGCTCATGACGCGCAACCTGCTTTATACAGCGCTCACACGTGCAAAAAATCTCGTCGTCCTTGTAGGGCAGGAGCAGGTTATCACTGATATGGTCAACAACAACCTGATCCACAGGCGCTATACAGCGCTCCAGGAATCCCTGGAGCTTCAGGTACAATAGGAGGTGCCGGCACTGAACCGTCTGTCTTTTCTTTCTCTGATCTGTTTATTTCTGTGCCTCCTTTCCGTCCCGGCACTTGGTGCAGATGCCCAGGATGTCACTTCGCAGTGCACTTTCAATCATTCCGGCAAAAAACTCGGCCATGCTGAAAACATGCTTGACCGGGATTACAGTACGTTTGTCACGGTCCTCGCCGGACGTTACCTTGAAATCGAACGTGGCGGCAACGCCATAGGCGGTATCTACCTCCAGTATGAGGACCGGACCGTCGCCTGCCGGACAGAAGCTTTTGTCAGCGGCAGCTGGCAGGTTGTCCAGGATTGCGGCACTTACCTTACCGAGTATGTTGCCCTTCCCCCCGGAACCACACGGGTGCGCCTAAATAACACGTCCCGCTACCGTCTTTTCCTCAATGAGCTGTATGTCTACGGACCGGGGTCCAGGCCGGCATCATGCGCTCAGTGGCACAGCGGGGACAAATGTGACCTCATGCTGATTCACTGCCATCCCGATGACGAAGTACTGTGGTTCGGGGGTCTGCTTCCCACCTACGCAGGTGACCGCGGTTACGAGGTCCAGGTGGTCTGCGTTGTCCCTGCTACGCCCGTGCGGCGCCTGGAGCTTCTCGACTCGCTCTGGCACTGCGGCGTGACCCGTTATCCGCATTTCCTCGGTCTGGGTGATTCTCACCATGCATCACTTTTTGCACAGTATAAGCACTGGAGCAAAGACCAGGTCCTTTACTCAATGACCAAAGCCATACGGACTTACCGGCCGGAGGTTGTGGTTTCCCATGACCTCAACGGCGAGTATGGACACGGGGCACATATGGCAACGGCCGACTGTACCAGAATCGCGGTGGAATACGCCAACAATGAAAAAAAGTTTGCATCCAAGCTCAAGGATTACCCATTATGGGAAGTCCAGAAGCTCTATCTCCACCTTTATGGGGAAAACACAATTGAAATGGACTGGCACGTCCCGCTCGGCGCCTTCGGCGGAAAAGATGGCATAACCGTTGCCACTGAAGCCTTTGCCTTCCATAAGAGCCAGCAGAAAGCATGGTCCATTTCCGATGGCGGTCCCTATTCCAACGCACGTTTCGGCCTTGTCATGTCAAAAGTCGGACCTGATACAGAAAAAAACGACTTTCTTGAAAACACATCCTGCGTCCCACACCCCAGAATAACAGAGCCAAACGGGCCCGTGGAAGAGGAGGATGCAGAGAACGCTGAATCTGACGTGATCCACATCACCCTCACCCCCGAATCATAAGGAGGCTCCTATGCTTGAAGGCAAACTTGTCCGATTGCGCGCATTTGAACAGGAAGATCTCGATCTGAACCACGCTTATGCCAACGACAGCGAAACCATGCTCAGAATGTACAAAGGGATGCCTTTTCCCTCTTCCCTTGCCGATGACCAGCAATGGCTCAACGGACAGTCCAGCTACACCCGCGGCGAATATCAGTTTGCCATTGAATCGCTCACAGACGGCTTTGTGGGCCGGTGCGGCATCACGCACATGGACTGGAAAAACCGCTGTGCTGAACTTGCCATGATGATAGGTGCTCCTCACCGGCGCAAAGGCTACGGCCGGGAAGCGCTGAACCTTTTATCGGAATTCTGCTTCATGCAGCTCAATTGCCACCGTCTTAAAGTCAGCGTGCTCGATTTCAATCATGCTGCCATTGCATGTTATGAATCCTGCGGCTTTCAGGCAGAGGGCCGGCTCCGTGAAGAAGTCTACCGCAATGGCCGCTACTGTGATGTGATTATACTTGGAAAGCTCTATCCCAACGAATCAGAACCCACTGCCCATGCTGACTGATCCATCAATGCCCGGAGGAATGAATATGGAAAACAATTTTCGCTTCACACCCAATGCTAACGTCCACAAAAAGATCGTGACAAAGTTCGGCGGTTCTTCACTGGCAAGCAGTGAGCAGTTCCGAAAAGTAAAAGACATCCTTATGCGCGACCCGGCAAGAATGTATGTCGTGCCCTCGGCTCCCGGCAAACGCACAAAGGATGACACCAAAATCACCGACCTTCTCTACCGTTCTTTTCATCTGGCCAGTGAGGGGAAGCCAATCGACGAAGCTTTTTCCCTGATCCGGGAGCGTTACATTGGCATCCGTGATGAACTCGGGCTCAGCACACCCATTGAGAAGGAACTCGATCACATCGAAAAAAAGATCTGCGCCGGCGCCGATGCCGATTACTGTGCCAGCCGTGGTGAATATCTCAACGGAATGCTCCTCGCTGATTTCCTTTCCTGGCGCTTCATGGATGCTGAAAAAGTCATCTTCTTTAAAAATGACGGCACATTTGACAGTGAAAAGACCAATGTCGTCATGATGGCCCTGCTGGCAGATGACATTCCCACTGTGGTCCCCGGTTTTTATGGGATCAGGCCCGACGGAAAAGTCCATACCTTCTCACGTGGGGGCTCTGATATCACAGGTGCAATCGTTGCCCGGGCCGTACGTGCTGACGCCTATGAAAACTGGACCGATGTCTCCGGCTTCCTTATGGCCGATCCGCGCATTGTCGAAAATCCGCGTGAAATCTCACGCATCACCTACGCTGAACTCCGGGAGCTCAGTTATATGGGCGCCACCGTCCTGCACGAGGATGCCATGTTCCCTGTACACAAGGTCGGTATCCCGACGGTAATCCTGAACACCAACCATCCGGACCATCCCGGCACGCTGATCTCCCTGAGCCTTCCCGTAGAATCCATGGAACCCACCATCACCGGGATTGCCGGCCACAAAGGTTTTTCCGTCGTCGCTGTTGAGAAAGCCATGATGAATGCAGAAATAGGTTTCGGGCGGAAAGTTCTGCAGATTTTTGAAGAATGCGGCATCTCCTTTGAACACATGCCCAGCGGCATAGACTCGCTGTCTGTTGTTGTCTCGGGCGAAGCGCTTGCCCCACACCGCGAAGAGATTGTCCGCAGGATCGCAGAAGAGTGCCAGCCTGATTCACTGACCATTCATGATCACATGTCAATTATTGCTACAGTCGGCCGCGGTATGGTAAATAACTGCGGTTCCGCTACCCGCGTTTTCTCTGCCATGAGCCGGGCTGGCGTCAATGTCCGCATGATTGACCAGGGGTCCAGCGAGCTTTCCATTATTGTCGGTGTCGACGATGCCGATTTTGAGACCACCATCCGCGCCATCTACGCTGAGTTTGTAGGCTGAGCATCTCTTGTCGCCGATCGTACCTTGTGTTAAAATCCACAAAGGGAATTTTGTATCTTTTCTGTATACTGTATATTTCCTGAAAGGAGGTCTGCAATGCCACTGTCTCGTTTTTTCCGTTCCAAATCATCACCCGCCAATGACAAGTCATCTGCGGCTTCCGAATCTTCCCCGCCTGTAAATCCATCTGCCCAGACAGGCGACTTTATCCGGTACGCCACCTCTTATCAGCCTTATCCATATACACAGCCGTCTGCTTTTCCTCAAGGGACAGGAAACCAGTATTCTTCACCTGTCCCTGGTTTTTCTTCTGGGCAGGGAGCATCCTCTGCCTTTTCAGGGGCTTCACAGCCACCGGACGCATCAAGGCAGCCCTCTGCTGCCGGATATCCCCAGTTTGCCCAGGCTCCATCTGCCCCCCCTCAGACACCTGCTCCCGGCTACTCCGCATTCGGGTTCCAGCCGTCTGCTTCTCCCGGGCCATATCAGGCACCTTCTGGTGACAGGCCATTTGCCCAGGAAAGTGCAAACGCGTATCCGACCGGGCAGTACCAGATGACAGGCACACAGGGCAGCCCAGCAGGTCCGTATCAGGTGCCCGTAGCGCCAGCAGGTGCTTCTGGCCCCTATCAGGCGCCTTCTGCTGACGGATCATTTGCACCCGGAAGCGCAGCGTCAAGGACCGGGCAGTACCAGATGACAGGCTCACAAGTGGGCCCAGCAGGTCCGTACCAGGCGTCCGGGATGCCTGCCGGTGCATCTGTTCCCTATCAGATGCCCGTGACACCTGCCGGTGCTTCTGGTCCGTATCAGGTGCCCGGGGCACAGTCCGGTCCTGTGCCTCCCGCCGGCTCCGCCTACCAGGCGGGAGGAAACCAGCCGTCCCAGGAGCAGAAAAGTACGGATGGCCCTCAGGCAGACAAGCCTGATCAGGAGAAAAAGAACCTGTTCCATTTCTCCTTCAGGCCGTCTTTTAATGAATCGGACGTTCAGCCGCGCAAGGTCACCTTTAAGCCCCTGCATATCGGCATCATGGTCGCCACTGTCCTGCTTCTGGGCTGGTATTTATATACCAATTATGCCCCGCAGGCGGCAACTTCTGCCACCATAGTGGCAGGACGCTATGGCGTGAGCTATACAGGTGACGCACTGATCGTCCGCAATGAGGTGCCCTATGATGCCGATTCAGTGACCAGCATCCGCTATTATGCCGTCGAAGGCGCTGAGGTTGCCAATAAGACCCCGATCTGTGAGGTTTTTTCTTCCGGTTTCTCTACCAGAGAGCTTACCACGCTTCAGGATTACCGGGATCAGATCCGGGATTATGAACAGGAGCTCCTCGCCGAGGAAACCACCTATGACGCACAGCTTGAACGCGTTGAGTCTGACGTGCTCACGCAAGCCAGGGAAGTGCGCTCCCTCCTTTCCGGCACAAAGGGCAATCTGATTAACCTTGAAACAAACCTGAAGGGAACAATTACCCGCAGGCAGCAGTATTTGCGTGAAAAATACGCCAACGACCAGCGGCTCTCAAGACTTCTTGATGATGAGTCGGCCCAGCAGCAGCGTATTGACAGCTGGACAAAAAGTTATATCGCGACAAAAAATTCGCTGATATCCTTTTATACAGACGGCTATGAATATGGTCTGACTGTGGGCAACTGCCTGACATTCACGCCTTCTGAAGTGCGCGATATGATTAACGGGAAGCTCCCGGAAGGAAACGGTCCAGGTAAATCCAAGACCACAATCTACCGGACAATTACCGATGATGTGTGGTATGTCCTTATGCTGTCCCATGACCTGAGCTGGAATCCTGTAAAGGGCCAGATCCACGATCTTGAGCTTAATCAGTTTGAAAATACAACCGTGAAAGCCGAAGTGGTGGATTTCACACGCTCAGGCGGTGAACTGCTTGTTCAGTTCAAGGTGGAGGGCAATGTTGAATCCGTTCTTTATATGCGTTCCGGAACGGTGCACATCGGGGACAATGTCAATACCATGCTGGTCCCTTCGCGTGCAATCTATCACCAGAACGGAATGGATGGGGTCGTTGTGATCGATGGGTCAAACCGTTTCTTTGTGCCTGTCCAGGTGATCCATTCAGACGGCAACGACCGCTATGTGGATGCACTCCAGCCCGGTTTGCTCTTTGAGGGACAGGAAGTCATGCTTTTCTGATGCACTACCCGATACCGAAAGAAGGAATGAACCTTTATGGAACAGCCCTCTGAGGAGCTCAAGGAGCGCCTAGCCCATATACGCTTTGAACTTCAAAGTGCCAGCGGGGGCAAATATCCTCCTCCCCGTCTAATCTGTGTCACGAAAACCCATCCTGTGGAGGAAATCCTTCCATTGCAGCAGTTGAGCATCCGGGAAATCGGCGAGAACCGCGTGCAGGAGATCCGGGAGAAAGAAGACTCCCTGGACGGGAAGTTCAAGATTCACCTCATCGGCAGGTTGCAAACCAACAAAGTAAAATATATAATAAACTCTGTTTGCTTGATTCAGTCCCTGGACCGCATGGATCTTGCTCTAGAGATCAACCGGCAGGCTCTGAAGCACAACCTTGTTATGCCCTGCCTTGTGCAGGTTTCCCCCGCCGGAGAACCGCAAAAAGGCGGCATAGCTGTATCTGAACTGCATGATTTTCTTTTGCAGATTGCTCCTTTGCCAGGCATCCGCGTGAAAGGACTGATGGCTGTCATGCCCAATCTCGGACCCTGCGAGGAACTGGAGAATCTTTTCAAATTCATGCGTGCCCGTTTCGATGCACTGAGAGACGAGGCACTTCCCGGCATCGACATGGAAGAACTTTCCATGGGCATGTCCGGTGATTACCTGTATGCTGCACGCCATGGTGCGACCATGGTCCGCATTGGATCCGCTCTGCTGGGTCCAAGGTCCGCAGCACATCCCGTTTAATTCGATTTGGAGGTCTGTTTCATGCCTATCCTTGACCGTATCCGCTCTTTTTTCAGTGAGATTGCAAACGGTCCCTATGACAAAAAAGAGAGAGCCGCAGAATCCAATTTGCCCAACGGCGGGCACACGGGATATCATCCCCTGCCACCCAAGAAACAGCGTCAGAAGGCTCAGGACCCACAGGCAACTCCGCCTGAAAACGGTTATACCTCCTATAACGAAGCTGCAGGATATGCGCCTCAGGACCAGACATGGGGACAGGGTTTCCAGCCCGGCCAGTCAGCCTCCCAGCCTCCGCAGCAGCCCTGGGGACAGGGCTGGGGCGCTCAGGAAGCCCCGCAGCAGCCCTGGCAGCAGAGCAATTGGCAGCCGGACAATGGTTACACCTCTTATCCCGAAGGGGTACAGCCCACAGGCTACCAGCAGTCCCCGTATGCACCCCCTCAGCCCACGGATTATCAGCAGCCTCAGAATACTCCCCAGCCGACAGGCTTTCAGCAGCCTCAGAACAATCCGGCGCCGGATGCAAACCAGCCCATGGGCGAGATGCATTATATGCCGGGGACCTATGTGCATGAGAACAAGGCGTATTCCCATGTGGAACGTCTGGCTCAGCCCCTCTCTGCTTCATCCTGTTTCCGGCTGATCGATTTCATGCGCAACGGTGAAAGCATTATTGTGAACACCGAATTGATCACTGATGAACGTGAAAACACCCATGCTCTTGACCTGCTCTTCGGGGCCGCTTTTACCATGAACTATACCTTCACCAAAATTTCTTCAAAACGCATTTATCTGATTTCACCCGCGACTGTGGAAGTTCTGCCTTATAATTCCATCCGTATGAGCAGTGATGAAGATATTGCCCGCCGCTGGCCAGGCGCCGTTCCTCAGCATTCATCCCAGACGCCCCAAGGATTTGATTTTGACCGTCTTGAACGCAACATGAACGGCATGCAGCGCAAGTATTCCTGATATTTTCCGAAAGGAGAGTAGAAAATGCGTTCTATCCTTTTCTTGATCGATTCCCTGCTGAATCTCTTTAATATCCTGCTTTTTGTTCATGTTCTCCTCTCCTGGATCCGGCCCAGTTCCAACAAGTGGACAGTTCTTCTGAACCGGATCGTGGAACCTGTCCTCAATCCGATCCGTAATTTCCTGTATAAGAATGTTCCGGGCCTTATGCAGACTTTCGACTGGTCGCCGGTTGCCTGCTGGCTCCTTATTTCTCTTGTGCGCCAGCTCATTTCTCCTCTGCGGTATTTCTGATATGGCAGAAGAGAATAAAGCAGCCCTCCTGACCCGTCTTGAAGGAAATGCCAGATCATGCAGCCGCACAGGCCGGCCGGTGACAGGACGTTTCATTCCAAGGGAAAACGTCTCTGATGCTGTTCATTTTGCCCGGCTCGAAGGCATAGAAGCTTCTGCTTATGGTGGTTATGAAGACGCTGAGCGGGTGCAGATCTGTTTTCATCCTGACAGTGCACCTCCCTGTTTTACAGCTGTCTGGATGGAGATCATCTGGAACCCCCGCTTCGCACATATTACGCATCCTTCGCTCCTGGGATCGCTGATGGGCCTCGGTATTGACCGGAGCTATTTCGGTGACCTCATCGCAGCGCAGGACAAGGCCCATCTGTTCTGTCTGCCTGAAATCGCATGCAGGCTCCCATCCGAATGGACAAGTGCCGGCAAAGACACAATCCATGTCTCCCCTGCCGGGGAAGCTCCGGAGCTGTCATTGCCTGAGGGAGAAACCTTCCAGACAACTGTCGCCTCTTTGCGGCTCGACTCCCTGCTGTGCGCCGGCATGAACTGTTCCCGCAGCCATGCACAGGCAATGATCCGTGAAGGTGCCGTGATGGTCAATCATCAGGGGCTGGTCCGTGTGGACCATGAGATGCATGAAGGCGACCTGATTTCGGTACGCGGGCACGGCAGGATCCGTTTCAGGGAGATCCGCGGTACAACGAGGAAGGACCGCATTTCCATACTGCTTGAGCGATTTTTACATCATTGATTCCGATACTTGATTTAAGATTTCCGAAAGGGGTATTTGCATGCAAAACCAGATCACCATTGAAGCCATTGAATCCAAAGAATTTACCATTCGCAAAAACGGATATGACCAGGATGAAGTGGACGCTTTCCTTGATGATATCTGTGACGAGCTTGAGCGCCAGATCAATCAGATCAACAAACTTCAGCAGGAACTGCGTCAGGCCCAGATGGCAGCTGCACGTCCTGTAGTGAGCGCCCCTCAGACACAGAACAGTCTTTCCAAAGAAAATGAGAACTCCTTCCGTGAAATCCTTGAAATGGCTCAGAAGGTTAAGGAAGAAACCATTGCCGGTGCAAAGACCCAGGCTGATGAAATCATCGCAGATGCCAAAGCCCGCGCGGAGGAACAGCTCGGAAATCTTACAGCCCAGCGGGACACCCTGACCGCACAGGTTGACACGCTCAAGCATTCCCTGGCAGATTACAGGACAAAAATTGAAGGGCTTCTGAATGATCAGAAAGCGCTTCTTGATAAAATCGCAAATCTGTAAGTCATCATTCAGGAAAGACCCTAGGGCCTTTCCTTTTTTCCTATGGGAGGTGAACCGTCCTGCAGGATCTTCAGCTCGGGGTCCGTACCCTCGTAGAATTCACCTTGCACGGTGAGGATATCAGCCCTGCTTACTCTTTACAGGCTATGCAGGATGGAACACTCGGCCACAAAGCCCGTCAGAAACAATTAAAAGAGAAAGGCTGGAGCTGTGAAGTCCCCCTTGCCTGCGATATTGACTGTGATGCGGTCTGCATCCATCTGTCCGGCCGTATGGATGGCTTTTGTGATGGTGAAGTTCCAGCCATTGAGGAAATCAAACTCTGGCAGGGAAAAGATGACCCCGTCTCACCTTATCCGGCCCATCTTGCCCAGGCCGTCTGCTATGCCTGGATGCTTTTCCAGCAGCGGCCTTCTCTTGAATCTGTGGATATACAGATTGTCTATGTCACCAGAGCAGGACGGTTACGCGGGAAGTTTGAGAACCGGTATGACCGGACAAGTGCTGACCAGGTGTTCCACAGTTTTCTTGATCCTTACCTGACTTATTTGCACGCCTTGTATGGCCATCGAAGCATGCGGAATGATGCCATCAGGAAAGCAGCCTTTCCCTATCCGGTCTACCGCGCAGGCCAGCGCGAATATGCCATTCAGGTCTATACGGCGATTCATCAGAAAAAACGTCTCTTTGCCTCCATGCCCACAGGGACCGGGAAATCCATTGCCAGTCTTTTTCCTGCCATCAAAGCCCTTGAACGCGAATGGACCAGTCAGATTTTCTATCTCACAGCGCGGACCACACAGCGCCAGGGGCCCCAGCAGGCAGCCGGCGTCCTCCAGCTTTCCTGTCTGTGGCTGCTGACACTTGATGCAAAAGAAAGGGCCTGCCCTGAAAACCATGTGTGCCATCCTGACTATTGTCCCCGTGCAAAGGGCCATTTTCTCAGGGACACCGCTGCCCTGCTGGAAATGATGCAGTGCAGCCGATGGTCTGAGGATCTCATCCGGGAAACAGCGGACCGCTATCAACTGTGTCCTTTTGAATTTAACCTTTCCCTTTGTGAAATCGCTGACCTTGTCATATGCGACTATAATTATGCACTTGACCCCTCTGTCCATATTCAGCGTGTTTTTGATACCCGTCACGATATTACGCTTCTGTTTGATGAAGCGCACCACCTTCTCCCCCGGGTCCGGGATATGCTTTCCGGCCAGCTCGATGGGCAGGCCGTCAGGAAAATACGCCATGCCCTGGGCAAAAAAGTAAAGCGCTCCCATCCGCTTTACAAAGCCCTGACCGATGTCATGAACCAGCTGGACCTCCTTCCCCTTCAGGCCGCAGCCATAGAGGGGACCTCTGAAACCAGCCTTCAGCATGTGCCCACAGCCCTTCTTCCCTCTCTCATGGCCCTTTCCGGAGCCTATCTCGACAGTCAGAGTGAGCATATCTCCTGGGACGATGACGCTCAACTGGTCCAGGAAACCTTCTCTGATCTGCTCAGGCTGATCCATGCCCTGCAGCGGGACCCTGATGATTACTTCTTTCTTCTCCGGCGCAGACGCTTTCCCCTTTTCAAAGCCCTGTGCCTGAATGCTGCCGGACACTTTGCCCATGCCACTGCCGGGTTCTGCGGCACCATCTGTTTTTCAGCCACATTCGACCCGCTTCCGGATATGAAGCTGCTTTTAGGGGGAACTGATGAGGATGCCTGCTTTTCTGTGCCCTCCCCTTTCCCACCTGAACATCTGCTTGTTCTTCAGGCATCTGTCAATGTCAGGTATACGGCAAGAGAACAGGCTGTCGCTCAGATCACAGAACTGATCCGTACAATGGTCCATGCCCGTTCCGGGAAATATCTTGTGTTTTTCCCGAGCTTTGCCTTTCTCCATATGACAGATGCGCTTCTCTCCCAGTCAATGGACCATAGCGGAGACCTGATTTATCAGGTGCAGTCATCCGGCATGGACCTTGCCTCCAGGGACGCCTTTCTCAGCCCTTATCTGGAAGGGGACCGTCCCGTTCTCTCCCTTTGCGTGCTGGGCGGCATTTTTTCTGAAGGCATAGACCTTCCCGGGGACAAGCTGAACGGTGTTGTCATCGTGGGTGTGGGCCTTCCCCAGATCGGACCCGAACAGGACGCACTGCGGGCATGGTACGAAAGCCATCTGGGACACGGGTTCCGCTATGCGTACCAGATCCCGGGCATGCAGAAGGTATCCCAGGCAGCCGGACGGGTGATCCGTTCTGAAACGGACCGCGGGGTCATCCTGCTGATTGACGACAGATTCCGCATGCACGAGTATATGCAGCTCGCACCTTTGTCCTGGGACATGCAGTCCGGCAAAATCAAAGAAAGATTAGCCTCCTTCTGGGCTCAGGAAAAACAGTTTCGCATGCCTGCAGGACACGCCCTTTCCGGAGAGCAGAACAGCTGACAGCGTGAAAAGAGGACCTCTTCATTCTGGCTTGATTTTCAGCCCTTCCCTTTGATTTGGAGCACGGTCCTCCTGAACCTTCCCAGGTGTCTGTTTTTTTGATGTTTCTCCAGTTCACAGTTTGACACATGTCTTTCTTACGATTATAATTCTCAAGTCTCATGGCCTACATGAGCTTATGGTTTTGGAAAGTATGGAACGGTTTTCCGCCCCGACAGTTGTCAGAAAGCAAAGGCCTGAGCGCTTCTTTCTGCGGACTTTCTGTTCCAAGCCAGATGATTGAACAGTTCCTGTCTGCAGTCGGAAAGCTGCAGACTTTTCTGTATCCTGAATCATTCTGTAGAGCACAGCATGTATGTCCATCAAATACCTTCATGGACCAGGTCCCTCAGCAGAATGATCAGCGGCTCTCCATAAAAGCAGACCGGAGAATGGCTTTTGGCCCCTCTGTACTGCTGCCATTACCGGACCTGGATGCAGCCAATGAAGATACCAGGACTTTTTTCAGATACGGACTGTGTCAGGCATCTTCAGAAACAGGGGCCATCTCCCCTGCACGCTGACATGCGAGCCGGCTGAAGCCCAGTATGCTGCGCCCCGGAAATGGCACGCTTCATCACGGTACAGGACAAGGGCATCCCCTACTATCTGCATACTTTTCTTTTTACGGTTTTACTATGGACCGGTCCGCGGGCGTGACAATTGATTGGAAAACCGGATATGATAAATATACATCCGGTTCGGAAGGAAGGAGTCTTACCTTATGCTGTACAATGGCGCACGCATCCTGCTGGAATGTCTCAAAGAGCAGGGTGTCGATACCATCTTTGGTTATCCAGGCGGTACCATTCTTAATGTTTATGACGAAATGTATAAAATGGAGGGCGAGTTCCATCATGTCCTCACCGCTCATGAACAGGGCGCCTGTCATGCAGCAGATGGCTATGCCCGGGCAACAGGCCGTGTAGGTGTCTGTTTTGCCACCTCCGGTCCCGGTGCTACCAACCTCGTCACAGGCATCGCCACCGCCTATCTTGACTCTTCCCCTATTGTCGCCATTACCTGCAATGTTTCAACCGGACTGATTGGCAAGGATTCATTCCAGGAAGTTGACATAACCGGCGTGACCATGCCGATTACCAAGTGCAACTTTCTTGTGCGTGACGTCAATACCCTGGCCGATACTGTCCGCGAGGCCTTTGCTATCGCCCGTTCCGGACGTCCTGGCCCTGTTCTTATTGATATTGCAAAAGATGTCACGGCATGCACAGCGGAATATGCGCCCATGCCGCGCAAAATTCATGGCAAATCCGGCCATCTTGGTGCCCTCATGCAGCGCTATGACTTTAAGCCCCCGGAACCCGACATGGGTGATATCCAGCTTCTGGCGGATATGGTCAAAGAATCCAAGCGTCCTTTCCTGATCTGTGGCGGCGGTGTTGTGCGTTCCCGCGCTCACCTTGCTTTCCAGGATTTCATGCACCGGGTGGACGCCCCTGTCGCTCTGACTGTCATGGGAGCAGGCGCTGTTGCAGGCCGCGACCCGCTTGTAACAGGCATGATCGGCATGCACGGCTCACAAGCCAGCAATATGGCCGTTGATGCCTGCGACCTTCTCATCGCCGTAGGCTGCCGTTTTTCTGACCGTGTTGCACTCAAGCCCGACACATTCGCCCAGCACGCTAAAATCGTGCAGATCGATATTGACCGCTCTGAAATCAACAAAAATGTTCAGACGGACCACCACATTGTCGGCGACGCGGGCCGTGTCCTTGAGATTCTCACGCCTCTGATTCCCCAGATGCATCACGAGGAATGGAAAGCTCAGGTCTTTGCCTACCCGAGGGAAACGTTCTACGATGAGCAGCCCGGCTGTCTTACGCCTTCTCAGGTCCTCAATACGATTGCAAAGCTTGCTCCCATGGATTCTATTGTTTCCACTGATGTCGGACAGCATCAGATGTGGGCAATTCAGCATTTCCATTTCGATTATCCGGGACAGCTCCTTACCTCCGGCGGTTTTGGAACCATGGGTTTTGGCCTGGGCGCTGCGATCGGGGCCCAGACTGCGTTCCCGGAAAAACGAGTCATCCATGTCACCGGTGACGGCTCCTTCCGCATGAACTGCAACGAGCTTGCGACTGTCTCTTATTACCATCTTCCTGTGATCACCATTGTTTTTGACAACAGGACCCTCGGCATGGTCAGGCAATGGCAGACCCTGATCTATGGTGGACGCTATTCTCAGACCACGCTCGACCGCGCACCTGACTTTGTGAAACTGGCCGACGCCTACTCACTCAATGGTTTCAAAGCATCCAACGAGGAGGAGTTCCTCAAAGCGTTCCAGGCTGCACTCGCCAGTGACCGCGGTACTGTGATTGATTGTATTATTGATATGGATGAAAAAGTCAGACCTATGGTCGGCGGCGGCAGCCATATCACAGACTTCATGCTGAACTGAAAGGAGGGTAAGTCTGATGAATGCTGTATCACGTCATACCCTCGCTGTGCTTGTCGATAATGAATCCGGTGTCCTTTCCCGTGTGGCACGCCTGTTCTCCGGCAAGGGCTACAATATTGAAAGCCTTGCCGTGGGCACGACAGACAATCCCGCTATCTCACGTATCACCATTGAAGTCATTGCCGATGACAAACAGCTCAATCTTCTTTGCAACCAGCTGCGCAAGCTGATCTGTGTGCATTCCGTCAAAGCACTCAAGCCTGAGCACGCTATCCGCCGCGAGCTTATGCTCATCAAAGTCAGTTCAGGCGACAGCGTACAGCGCAATGAGATTATTCAGATCGCCAATATCTTCCGTGCCTCCATCATTGATGTGTCCAAGGCAAGCATCACGTTGGCTGTGATTGGCGATGAATCAAAAACCGAAGCCATCCAGAACCTCTTGGCCGAGTTCGGTATCCTCGAGCTTGTTCGCACCGGTATGGTTGCTCTCGAGCGCGGTCAGTACACCATTGATGAACAGACCAAGATGAAGGGTGAATTTGACTACGGTAAGAATGTCCTTCAGGAAAATTTTTATGAACCCTTTTGATTAGACAGGAGGCGCTTTGTATGCAATCCGATCAGATTAAGCAGGGTGTGGAACGCGCACCTAACCGTTCTCTTCTCTATGCTCTCGGCCTGACAAGCGAGGACATGAAAAAGCCTCTCATTGGCGTGGTCTGTTCCTACAATGAAATTGTACCTGGCCACATGAACCTTGACAAAATTGCTGAAGCCGTAAAGATGGGCATCCTTGAAGAAGGCGGATACCCCATCCTCTTTCCAGCCATTGCAGTCTGTGATGGCATCGCCATGGGACACGTGGGAATGAAGTATTCCCTTGTCACCCGAGACCTGATTGCTGACTCCACTGAGGCAATGGCTATCGCTCATCAGTTCGATGGCCTTGTCATGATCCCCAACTGTGACAAGAACGTACCCGGCCTGCTGATGGCCGCGGCCCGTGTCAATGTCCCCACCGTTTTTGTATCAGGCGGCCCTATGCTCGCGGGACGGCTCGCTGACGGCAGGCGGACATGTCTGAGCCATATGTTTGAGGCTGTTGGTGCGTATAAAGCAGGAAAACTCGATGAAAAAGGCGTTCTTGACTATGAAGAAAACGCATGTCCTTCCTGCGGGTCCTGCTCAGGGATGTATACCGCCAATTCCATGAACTGTCTTTGCGAAGCGATCGGCATGGCGCTCCCCGGAAATGGCACCATTCCAGGGGCTTACTCTGCAAGACTTCGCCTTGCCAAGCACGCCGGCAATCAGGTGATGGAGATGGTCCGCCGCAATATCCGTCCCCGTGACATCATGACCGAAGCCGCTTTCCGCAATGCAGAGGTTGTGGATATGGCCTTGGGGTGCTCAACGAACACCATGCTGCACCTCCCCGCTATTGCCCACGAAGCCGGCATCACAATTGACCTGGCCATGTCCAATGAAATATCATCAAGGACACCTAACCTCTGCCACCTCGCTCCGGCCGGAGATACATTCATGGAGGACCTGCAGCAGGCAGGCGGGGTCAGCGCTGTCATGAAGGAGCTTGCTGACGCAGGTTTGCTTGATACCTCACTTATGACAGTCACCGGCAAGACTGTTGCAGAAAATATTGCAAACGCCAGGAACCTTGACGAGTCCATCATCCGACCCATTGATAAGCCTTATTCTCCTACCGGCGGCATTGCTGTCCTCTTTGGGAACCTTGCCCCTGATGGCTGTGTTGTCAAGCAGAGTGCTGTGGCTCCTTCCATGATGGTGCACGAAGGCCCTGCCCGTGTATTTGACTCGGAAGATGACGCCATTGCTGCAATTTATGACAAAAAGATCGTCCCCGGCGATGTTGTGGTCATCCGCTATGAGGGGCCCCGCGGCGGTCCGGGCATGCGTGAAATGCTCAATCCGACCAGTGCCATTGTTGGCATGGGACTTGGAGAATCAGTAGCCCTGATCACAGACGGCCGTTTTTCCGGAGCCACCCGCGGTGCATCCATTGGCCATGTGAGCCCCGAGGCTGCTGCCGGCGGCAATATTGCTCTGGTGCATGAAGGCGATCTGATCGCGATCAATATTCCTGAGCATACGATCGAACTGAAAGTATCTGATGACGAACTTACAAAGCGCCGTGCTTCCTGGGTATGTCCAGAGCCTAAGATCAAGACAGGCTATCTGGCACGCTATGCAAAACTTGTGACCAGCGCTGACAAAGGTGCTGTACTCTCTTAATCTTTTCAGCTGGCAGTTCTCTTTGCACGGGAACTGTCAGCCTCATCTTTTTCAGGACCTTTATTATGAACTGCATTAAAATTTTTGATACTACACTCAGAGACGGTGAACAGTCTCCCGGGTGCTCCATGAACCTTAAGGAAAAGCTTGAAATCGCGCATGTCCTCGAAAAAATGAGGGTCGATATCATTGAAGCAGGCTTCCCCATCTCTTCCCCTGGCGATTTCGAAGCTGTTGAAGCTGTTGCCGGCATGATCCGGGACTGTACAGTGGCCAGCCTGGCGCGGGCCCGGGAAAAAGACATCGATATTGCATGGCAGGCAGTGAAGAATGCCCGCGACCCGCGTATCCATCTGTTTCTCGCCACGTCCCCTCTGCACATGCAATATAAGCTGCGCATGACAGGCGACGAAGTCATCGCCTGCACAGACCATATGGTCAGACATGCCCGGAAATATGTGGACAACGTTGAATTTTCGTGTGAAGACGCTACCCGTTCAGATTTTGATTTTCTCTGCCGTGTTGTCCAGACAGCTGTACGCGCCGGTGCGCGTGTGATTAATCTGCCTGACACTGTCGGATACGCCACGCCCGATGAAATGCGTTCCCTGCTTGCAGAGGTCATAGCGAGGACCGAGGGGTCCCATCGCATCGAGTTTTCCGTGCATTGCCATAATGACCTGGGCATGGCTGTGGCCAATTCTCTGGCCGGCGTACAGGGCGGTGCCAGACAGATCGAATGCACGATCAACGGATTAGGCGAGCGGGCAGGCAATGCCAGTCTCGAAGAAGTCGTTATGGCCATGCATACCCGGCCGGACGTGTACGGCGGCTCCATCACGCGCCTTGACACCACACAGATTTCCCGTGCCAGCAAGACAGTTTATTCCGTGATCGGACAGACTGCCCCGCTCAACAAGCCGATCGTAGGCAGAAATGCTTTTCTCCATGAATCCGGCATCCACCAGCATGGCATACTCGCCAATAAACGGACCTATGAAATTCTCACACCTGAAGCGGTCGGGATCCATCAGGACACACTTGTTCTCGGAAAGCATTCCGGACGGCACGCCTTTGAAAAGCGCCTTGAGGAACTTGGCTATGATCTGGACCCTGAAGAGCTCAATCGGTGCTTTGATGCCTTTAAGGACCTTTGCGACAAGAAAAAAACCATATCCGATGCAGATATTGAGGCCCTTGTCACACATTCGCGCGTCAAGGATATTGATGAAAATGACTACCAGCTGGAGTGGTACTCTGTCCATACCACGAACCATACCAAAGCAACTTCCACGGTCTGCCTGAAACTGGGCACTGAAAAATTCGAAGCTGCCGGTCTTGGCGATGGACCTATCGATGCCGCCTTCTGCGCTATTGATCAGATCATGAAGCCGGCTGAGCACAGTTTCGAACTGTACCGTATCAATGAAATCTCCCAGGGCCAGGACACGCTTGGCGAAGCGCATGTCAAAATTACCTGCGGCAACCACTCGTTCTCAGGCCGCGGACTTTCAACAGATATTATTGAAGGCTCTATTCTGGCCTACATCAGTGCTGTCAATCACCTTAAAGCCTATGTCCGTCGACAGGCAGACCAGAATCATTAATTTTCCAGAGGGGATCACTGTGTATCACGATACCAATTCGCTCATTCTCTATTCTTCTCTCCCTGCCGACAGTATTCTTATGCGGATGGCGTCGATATATTCGGATTGGGAGAACCATAAAGATGCACCGGACCATCTTGTGCACCGTGTGTATGCTGAAGTCAAGCGTCTCCTTGACCTGTCCACCGCCTACGGGTTTGACAGGAACCTCTGGCAGTGCTATCTGACATTCGTCATCATTACACATGACAATTCTTTCTCTCTGACATGCGAACGGAAAGGGCCCAGCCAGGGGACCATCAATACCATCGCCCTGCATGATTTTGCTGTCTTTCATAAACTGCTGCATTTTGACTTTGCTCCTCTTGAGGAAGCACTAGGTATCCAGTGCCTGAGCCTGATGTGCCATTACCAGGCCATTGAAAAACGGGAACAGCTTTTCAATAAGCACGTCTCTGAAAAAGTAACTGCTCTGGCTGAGAAGCTCAGTCTGGCTGAGGATGCGCAGGAAATCTTCTCTCTTGTCACTGATCATTTTAAGCGTTATGGCGTGGGCTTGTTCGGTCTTAACCGTGCGTTCCGGCTCCAGGAAAAAAATGATGGAAGTCTGGACATACACGCCATTAACAACATGGAGCATGTCATGCTTTCTGATCTGATCGGCTATGACCTGCAAAAGCAGGAAATGCGGGACAATGTTGAAGCTTTCCTTGCGGGGCGCCCTTTCAATAATATGCTCCTCTACGGTGATGCAGGTACCGGCAAATCAACATCGGTCAAAGCCCTTCTCAATGAATACTGGGAAGACGGGCTCCGCGTGATTGAACTGTACAAACATCAGTTTTCGCGTCTTTCCGAAGTGATTTCCCGCGTTAAGAACCGTCAGTACCGTTTCATGATCTTCATCGATGATCTCTCCTTTGAGGAAAATGAGGTTGAATATAAATTTCTCAAAGCAGTTATTGAAGGCGGGCTTGAGACCCGGCCGGACAATGTCATGATCTGCTGTACCTCCAACAGGCGCCATCTGGTGCGCGAGACCTGGAATGACCGCAGTGACATGGAGCACGATAAGGATGTCCACCGTTCCGATACCATGCAGGAAAAGCTCTCACTCGCTGCACGTTTCGGATGTTCCGTACTGTTCAGTGCCCCCGGTCACCGTCTTTTCCAGGATATCGTCCTTGGGCTGGCCGCACGCCATCCGGAAATTACCCTTTCCCGGGAAGAACTTCTCGCGGAAGCCAACCGCTATGAAATCCGGCATGGCGGCGAAAGCGGAAGAACTGCCCAGCAGTTCCTCAACCAGATTCTTGGAAAAACGGTTTCCTGACCGGATCCTCTCCGGTGCTTATCATCCGGAAAGCCGCTGCTCTTCGCACAGGGAGCAGCGGCTTTTTGCATCGCACAGGACGCTGTGAAATGCAGCCCATTGTGTTCACCACATGGTGATCCACATTTGAATCCAAGCAGCAGGGGCAGGAAAAATATTGATTTATTCTTCTCAATGGTTTATCATAAAAGAGAGTAAAAATTTTCATCAGGCTTTTCCCGTCTGTATCAGACTTCCGCTGCTTATTGCTTTGCGGAATGAAGAGCGCGTAAAGCCGAATTTGAGGTTGATATGGCACTTCACAGTCAGCGCGATGTCCATTATTTTAAAAGCCGCATTTTCAAGCGTCTCTTTTTTACTTATATTCTTCTTATTGTCGTCGCCTTCGGGGCTTATATTTCCTGGTATGTTCACAGTTATGCCGTATCGTATACGCAGCGCACGGAAACTGCCTGGGAACAGACAAGCGCAGCCTTTTCCAACCTTGTTGACCAGCAGCTTCTGTCTGCACAGGCTATTTCTTCTCAGATTAATGCTTCCGAAAGCTGCCGGAACCTTCTGAGAACGGTCTACGTTGAAAAAAACACAGTCAATCCCCTTCAGCTTTATAACATGCTGGGCGAACTTTCGCGGATCAAAGGTGCCACGGGCACCCGGGGGATTTACAATATCTGTCTCGCTTTTCAGGGGGACAACCGTGCCTTCCTTGCAGGTGCAGTCGCCTCTTTAAATGACCAGGCGGGCCGTCTTGACCACACGCCTTTCCTGGGCGTCACAACGGTAGCAGACCTTCTGCATATCCACGGCAGCAACAATA
>CAMNGW010000023.1 GCA_946538615.1 uncultured Clostridia bacterium | reverse complement strand
CCCAGACCCCCGGTTTGGGTCAGCTCTGTGCAGAGGATGCCTTTACCAGCCAGTTCATTGGCAAGGCAGGTCCTTTTGCCCTCGGTGACAATGTCGATGCCGTCTCCGGTGCCACGATTACCAGCACAGCTGTTGTCGACGCAGTCAATGAGCTCCTTGCTGCACAGCCCGCTGCGGAAGCTTCTGCTGAATCCCCCGCGGAGGCCGCACCTGCCGGTGTACTCAGCCTTACCAGACCCGGCTTTGGCGACCTCGATGTCGTTGTCTCCCTCACGAAAGCAGATGATGGCACGGTAGCCACACTTTCTGTAGATGCCAGCACCCAGACCCCCGGTTTGGGTCAGCTCTGTGCAGAGGATGCCTTTACCAGCCAGTTTGTCGGAAAAGCTGCTCCCTTCACCCTCGGCGAAAACATTGATGCCGTCTCCGGTGCCACGATTACCAGCACAGCCGTCGTCGATGCTGTCAATGAGCTCCTTGCTCAGGAAGAACCTGCTCCTGCTGAGGACTCTTCAGCAGAAACCGCACCTGCAGCAGCTGGCTTGACTCCCAATGTCTCCTTTGATCACGGTGTATACACGGTTTCAGTCCCGGGCTTCAATCAGAAAGACGTCCAGGTCCGCCTGACCCTCGACGAAAACCGTGCGGTTTCTTCCCTCCAGGCTTATGTCTCCACGCAGACCCCAGACCTTGGCCAGCGCTGCGGTGAAGCTTCCTTTACCAGTCAGTTTATTGGTAAATCCGCTCCCTTCGTGCTCGGTGAAAACATTGATGCTGTGACAAATGCCACAATAACATCCTCCGCCATTGTTGATGCTGTCAACGCCATTCTTGAAAGCCAGGTTGAACCCACCGCTCCGGTTGTTGTTTCCTCTAACGCCAAGGTGGCTCCCTCCGACAAAACACAGGCTGAAGAAGCCAGTGCCAGCATCAGTCTCCAGGATGGTACCTATACCGCTGTCATCCCTGCCTACAATGGAAAAGACATCACTGTCACGCTCACCCTGGCAGATGACCATTCCATCACAGATGTACAGGCAGATGTTTCTTCTCAGACCCCCGACCTTGGCCAGCGCTGCGCAGAACCGGCTTTCATCGGCCAGTTCGCAGGCAAAACAGGTCCCTTTACGCTTGGTGAAAACATTGATGCCCAGACCAATGCCACTGTGACCTCTTCCGCTATCGTCAAGGCTGTAAACGATATCCTCACCTATGCCGAAGGTGCCACTGCAGATGCTCCTTCTGCTGCAGAAACTCAGGATAACAGTTCTTCTGCGGCCCCATCAGAGGGGGACATATGGTCCATTGCCCGCCCCGGCTATAATAATCAGGATGTCACCGTCAGCTTAACGCTTGCCGCAGACGGCACCATCGAAACACTTACCGTCGATGCCTCCACGCAGACGCCCGATCTCGGCCAGAGGTGTGCCGAAGAGGCTTTCACCAGCCAGTTCATCGGAAAAACAGCTCCTTTCACCGCAGGAGATAATGTGGATGTTGTCACAAACGCGACAATAACAAGCACAGCCGTTATCGGAGCTGTCAATGAACTTCTTGCCGGCCAGCAGACTCAGCCTGTCTCAGACGCCCCCGCACCCGCTGAAAGTGAAGAAGCTGCTGAGGAAAAAGCAGAGCTCACCATGCTCACGCTGACCAAGCCGGGCTATGATGGTCTGGATGTCACTGTAAGCCTCGCCAAAGCTGAAGACGGCACAGTTGCCGAACTGACCGTCGATGCCTCCACACAGACGCCCGGACTCGGTCAGAAGTGTGCCGAAGAGGCTTTCACCAGCCAGTTTATCGGGAAAGCTGCACCCTTCACCCTCGGCGAAAATGTGGATGCTGTCTCCGGCGCCACCATGACAAGCACAGCCGTGGTAGAAGCTGTCAATGAGCTTCTTGCTGACCAGCAGGCCATGACCGTCTCAGAAGCTCCCGCTCCTGCTGCCATTGAGGAAGCTGTAGAAGAGAAAGCAGAGCTCAGCACGCTTACGCTGACCAAGCCGGGCTATGATGGTCTGGATGTCACTGTAAGCATCGTCAAAGCTGAAGACGGCACAGTTGCTGAACTGACCGTCGACGCCTCCACGCAGACGCCCGGACTTGGTCAGAAGTGTGCGGAAGAGGCTTTCACCAGCCAGTTTGTCGGGAAAGCCGCACCCTTCACCCTCGGCGAAAATGTGGATGCTGTCTCCGGCGCCACCATGACAAGCACAGCCGTGGTAGAAGCTGTCAATGAGCTTCTTGCTGACCAGCAGGCCATGACCGTCTCAGAAGCTCCCGCTCCTGCTGCCATTGAGGAAGCTGTAGAAGAGAAAGCAGAGCTCAGCACGCTTACGCTGACCAAGCCGGGCTATGATGGTCTGGATGTCACTGTAAGCCTCGCCAAAGCCGAAGACGGCACAGTCGCTGAACTGACCGTCGACGCCTCCACGCAGACACCCGGACTTGGTCAGAAGTGTGCGGAAGAGGCTTTCACCAGCCAGTTTGTAGGGAAGGCCGCACCCTTCACCCTCGGCGAAAATGTGGATGCCGTTTCTGGCGCCACCATGACAAGCACAGCCGTGGTAGAAGCTGTCAATGAGCTTCTTGCCGTCGCTCCCGCCGAACAGGCAGACGCAGCCCCGGTTCCGAAAAGCGGCGCCGTCAGCCTTACAGTTCCTGCATTCAATTTCGGAGAGATTATCGTCAGCCTTACCTCCGACAATGGTGCTGTGACCTCCCTTGATGTCAACACAGAGACCCAGACCTTCGGCCTTGGTCAAAAATGCAGTGAAGCTGATTTCACCAGCCAGTTTGTCGGAAAAACCGCACCCTTCACCCTTGGGGAAAATGTGGATGCTGTCTCCGGCGCTACCATAACAAGTCAGGCTGTGGTGGACGCTGTCAATGAAATGCTCAAATAAACAGCCGCATACAAAAACGCAGGCACATGCCTGCGTTTTTTATATTGTAATGGTTCTCAGCTTTTCAGCAAGTCCAGCCACCTGTTTCCGGACATTGACCGGAATTCCCCAGCTCAGTTCATTGATGCGCCTGTACTTTACATCACTGTCCTGGTCCAGGGAGAGCGCATACAGCCCCGGCGCATGCGATGCAAAGACAAGTCTGGCCCGCGGATGGCGCATAATATCGAGAATCAGCGGATTGTCCTTAAAGGGGTGAAGATAATCAAAGTCAGGCATGTACCTGTAGCTGTATTTCCCCTCCCCTCGGCTTTCTCTCATTCCCTGGGGATGGTCCGGCAGCACAATCTCGGCCTTGCAGTCTTTGGGCACCTCTGTTTCGAGCACAACCTCACCTGAATCCAGGATTTCCCAAGCCACCCGCCAGGTTCCATTTACACTCTCATAACATATCTCACTTTGTCTGATCCATCCCCGTATCTTCGGTGCGATCAGCGCTTTTTTCCATCCCGGTGCTGTTCCTTTCAATCCCATGATCTGTGCATAGATGGCTGCGCAGACACTGCCATAGGCATAATGATTCAGGCTGTCCATACCTGTATCGGACAAAGATCCGTCCTCATCAATGGCGTTCCATCTCTCCCAGATTGTCGTGGCGCCTTGCCTGATCTCGTAGAGCCATCCCGGCGCTTCTTCACTGAGCAGTATGCGGTAAGCCTCATCCACAAGTCCATGTTCCAGCATCGTTCCGATCAGCAGCGGTGCTCCTGTGAACCCGCTCCGGATCGTCTCATGGTCCCTTACAAGCTGCTTGCGGAACAGGTCCACCATCTTGGCATGGTCCATATACAGGCCATGCTTCAGAGCGAGCACATACCCGGTCTGCGTGCTCACGCTCAGCCGCCCGCCCTGTGTAATGTATTCACCCATCAGGTGTTCCCGTATGGAACACGCCAGATCCCTGTATTTCTGTGCATCATCCGTCTCGCCCAGCACTTCAGCGGCCTGCTGGGTCAGTCGCGTGATATACAGATAGTAAACACCCTGAATAAACTTCTCTTCTGTCCCGCCGAAAACAGATTTCGGAGCGAGCCCATCGAGGGCTAACCAGTCGCCAAATGTAAAATCCTCAAAAAGGATATGCCCATAACCCAGTTTTCTGTCTTTTTCGATACGGACCTCGAGATAATCCCTCATAAGCGGGTAATTCTCGCGCAGCTGGTTCTTATCGCCATAGCTCATATAGAGCTGCCAGGCTATGATGGTTCCGGCATCCGCCCACACAGCCCCGCCTCTCCCGGCCTCTCCCCTCAAAGAGGGGGAAAACATCGGAAGATCTCCATGATAATAGCGCACCTGATCAATGCGCAGGTCCCTGAGGTACTTCTGGTAAAATGCCTTACAGTCTGCCTGGTAGCATGCTGTCTCCGCAAAGACCTGGGCGTCCCCTGTCCATCCAAGCCGTTCGTCTCGCTGCGGGCAGTCTGTCGGCACATCCAGGAAATTGCTCAGACGGCTCCACCTGCTGTTGCTCAAAAGCTGATTGATCCCCGGATGGCCCGTATGGCACCTGAGCGTTTCCTTCAGCTCGCAGGAAAGGACGATCCCCCTGAAATTCTCTGCTTTCACAGGGTACGGACTTGTCACAAGGGCATAGCGGAACCCAAAGAACGTAAACATGGGCTCGATTTCTTTTTCTGTCCCGTCTGAGACATACCGGAAGGCTGACCTCGCCGTCAGAAGATTCTTTCTGTACAGCCTGCCATGTTCAAGGGTTTCCCCCGTCTGAAGTACGAGCGTGCTCCCATACGGCAGGTCGTTGTGGAAACGTATCACGCCAGAAAAGTTCTGTCCAAAATCCAGGACTGGACCGTCTTCTGTAGCAATCAGTACCGGAGTGATTTCCATGACAGCGGCAATTGGCGGTGTGGCCGCTTTTTCAAGGATATATTCCGCTTCGATTTTCACAGCAGGCTTTTCCTCACCCGGCTTCAGGGTATCGTCCCTGTCCTCGCCGTCATAGATTGAACACAAAGTAACCGGCGATGTGCATGTTGTCCACTGGTCATCTGTCTCAAACTGCCATATCCCTGTCTCGTCCCGGATGGTTCCCGAAGCCCAGAGCATCAGCGTATCGCCCCAGTGCCTGTCCCTTCCGCTGCTCATGCCCAGCCGGCCCATGTACCAGCCCTCGCCCAGAAAAACTTCAAGTATGTTTTCCCCTTCGCGGCACGGTACGTCATAGCTCCGGGTTCTGACGTAGGCATCGTAATCGTTCCATCCGGGCGCCAGGTAATCCTTTCCGATACGCTCATCATTCAGATATGCCCTGTACAGCCCAAGCCCCGTGATTTCCAGATGTAAGCTTCCCTTTCCCCTGACAGAAAAACGCCTGATAAATTTCGGATATCCCGCTGTTGCGGCACGGATCCATCCCATCTGACCATCAACCCCCTTTGATATTGCATTTTCGGCAAGCGTTCTGGTCTTTCCTGCATTGACGATGGTTTCACCCCTAAGTATAATGCTTCTGACAAATGAATGGCCGCTACATCTGCGCAGCGATGCGCGGCACAATATGTGTCACGGGAACATGGATGAAAATTCCAGGCTATCCCAGTAACCGTGAAGCTGACGCGTGCACAATGAAGCCACTGCGGTATTCCGTGGGAAGGTGTGCACAAGAATGAAGCCAAGCCGGGAGACCTGTTTGTGGCGATCGGACACCCCCTGGGCATGGGGCTTGCCATTCGGACATATGTCTGTATGGTGTTCCTCCGGAAATCTGAATTTTCCGCTGATTCATTTGATCTCAGTTTAAGGAGGGAACATACGAATGTTCCAAAAATGTCTTTCCCTGTTTCTTTGCCTGCTCCTGGTTCTTTCCATGGGCTGCGCGGGCGCCGAAAGCACTGAGGGCGTGACTGTAACGGATATGAAGGGACGTCAGGTCACACTGGCAGCACCTGTTACCCGCATCGTCGCTCTGACAGCCGCCGACTGCGAGATCCTTTATGCGCTCGGTGCCGGCGATCTTCTTGTGGGGCGCGGTGAGTACTGCGATTATCCGCCTCAGGTTCTTGATGTGCCATCTGTTCAGTCCGGTTCTGAAACGAACATTGAGCAGATCACGGCCCTTCAGCCACAGGTTGTACTGATGGGCACCATGGCACAGACTACTGAGCAGGTTGAAGCCCTGGAAAATGCGGGCATCCGGGTCCTTGTCTCTGATGCGCAGAACCTTGAAGGCGTCTATGAAGCGATCCGCCTCATCGGCACTCTGGTCGGAAAAAATACAGAAGCTGAAAACATCATCACGGAAATGAAAGGTACCTTTGACGAGATCCGTGAAAAGGCCAAAAACGTCTCAGGGAAAACCGTATACTTTGAAGTCAGCCCTCTCCAGTGGGGACTGTGGACAGCCGGAAAAGGGACTTTTATGGATGAACTTGCCGGGATCTGCGGTCTGGAAAACGCATTCGCCGATGTCGACGGATGGGGCTCCATCTCCGAAGAACAGGTGCTTGCACGGGACCCTGATTACATTGTTACCATCACCATGTATTACGGTGAAGGTCCCACACCTGTGGAAGAGATTATGAGCCGTCCCGGCTGGGAAGTGCTTAAGGCCGTTAAGAACGGAACGATCCTCAATGCTGATTCCAACGAGATTTCCCGTCCTGGCCCGCGGCTGATGGATGCTGTCCGCACGCTCTTTGATTTTGTGGAGCAGGATGCCTTACAGCCTGCTGCCTGATCCTATTTCTTCCCGGGAGAGCTTCCACTTTCCCGGGAAGTTTCATTTGTTCTTTTTCCCTTCGGACCGACAACTCAAGCTCCCGCTCATGCGGCGTGACGGAATGGAATCATGCGTAAACATCATATCTGTCTTCATCTGATCTGTCTCCTGTCTGTCTTTGCTGCCTTTCTGCTCAGCGTCTGTTTCGGATCGGTTGCTGTACCTTTGTCTGAAACAATGTCTGTTTTTTATAATGCCCTCCGTGGCAGCCGGCCTGTTTCAAGCACGGCATCCATCCTTCTTCTCATCCGTCTCCCGCGCGTCATCTGCGTCGCCCTGACAGGCGCCTGCCTTTCCCTTTGCGGGACAGCCATGCAGGGACTGCTGCGCAACCCGCTTGCCGACGGTTCAACACTGGGCGTTTCTTCCGGCGCTTCACTTGGCGCTGTGCTCTCCCTGGCCCTGGGCATCACGCTGCCCGGTCCCTTTCCGGCCACCATGGTTTCTGCCATGCTCTTCAGCTGCCTTTCCCTTTTTCTGATCCTGACCCTTGCCTATGTCCTTGACCGTTCACTGGCTACCACAAGCATTATTCTGATCGGGGTCATTTTTTCCATGTTCACCTCGGCCCTCATCAGCCTGGCCATCGCATTCGCCGGTGAAAAAATCAAATCCATCACGTTCTGGACTTTAGGCTCACTTTCGGGGGCAACTTACACACAGGCCGGCACCCTCGCTCTGGCGCTTGTCATCGGCACGATTGTGCTCATGTGCAATTGCGACGAACTCAATGCGTTTGCTGTTGATGAAGAAAACGCGCTGCACATCGGGGTCGATGTCCAGCGCGTCAAACTGACTGTACTCATCACAGCGGCCCTTCTCATCGGAGTGTGCGTGTCCATCGGCGGCAGCATCGCCTTTGTAGGTCTTGTTGTTCCCCATATGCTGCGCCTGGTCATCGGGCCGGACCACCACCGTCTGATCCCGGCATCCATCTATGGAGGGGCTGTTTTCCTCATGCTCTCCGATCTCGCCGGGCGTACCCTGCTCAGTCCCATTGAATTGCCTATAGGGGTAGTCACCTCGCTTATCGGCGCCATCACGTTTGTCGTTATTTTCTATCACACAAGAAAGGCCCGGTAAGAATATGTTGCAGGCCAGCCACATCACCGTCAGACTTTCTGGGAAAATCATTGTGGATGACGTTTCCCTTACCCTTAAAGAAAACGAACTTCTTATGCTCATCGGGCCCAACGGGGCCGGAAAAAGTACGCTTCTGCGGGCGCTTTCCGGTGCAGTGCCATGCTCCGGCCGCATCGTGGCAGGGGGGCAGGACCTCTCCTCGCTCCGTCCTGTTCAGATTGCCCGGAAGCTGGGCCTTCTGATGCAGCAGAACAAAGGAAATTTTGACTATACAGTTGAGGAGATCGTCCGCCTTGGCTGTTACGCGGCAAGGACCTCTCCCTTTTCACGCTCCTCGGCACAGTCCGAAGAGCATAAAATTCAGCATGCCCTGATGGCAACAGACATGCTTGCCTTCCGGAACACCCGCATGCTTTCCCTTTCCGGCGGCGAGGTCCAGCGTGCTTTTCTGGCACAGGTCTTTGCCCAGGATCCGGACATTCTGATGCTAGATGAACCTGCCAACCATCTGGATCTTGTCTGCATCAGGCAGATTTTCCAGCTTATCAATGCATGGAGGAAGAAGCCTGGAAAGGCTGTACTGTGCGTTATGCACGATCTGTCCCTTGCCCGTTACTATGCTGACCGCATTGCTCTGATGGACAAGGGCCGTCTGCTTAAAGTGGATGCACCCGGAGCCCTTTTCACCTCTCCCTTTCCGTCTGAAGCCTATCATATGGATGTTACGGAATGGATGCAGGAAATCAGCTCGCCCTGGCTCAAATAAAAAAACGCCTTGCGGCGTTTTTTTATTTGAGCACATTGACTTTTGAACCGGAGGCATTCCATACATAGCATTCAGGATTGACCAGAAAACGGCTGAGCTTATGTGCATGGTTGTTTTCACCTTCAGAGATCACTTTTTCTGAGCGCAGGAAGCCGATCAGTTCGTCGCAGGAATATGTACGTCCTGTCATCCCTTTCTGCTTCATATAATGCCATACCGCATCCCCTACATCTGAGACCGGGGAATCCGAAGGGAGGATAAAAGCATGGATCCGGTTAAAATCATACATCCCGATCGGCCGGATCGTCTTGGCGCCAAGACGGTCAGAATAGAACAGACACAGCTGCTGAAGGAGATATTTGTTCCATGCAACACCCATGGGCAAAGCCGGCAGGTTTTCATTGAGCCATGTGTCCTCAATCTTTGAATAAGGAACAAGGTCCCCCATGGTTTCAAAGACTGCGGCAAGGGCTTTTTTCACCTGCTCCATGCATTCATCGGAAAGGCCGAGGCTCTCAGCGAGAACATATGTGTTAGGTCCATATATAAAGACAAACGGGTCTTCGCAAAGGTGCAGGTTATATTTGAGATTGTCGGTATTAAAGCCCAGTGCAGAGAGCCGTTTGACAATCTCATCCATGGTCACAGGACGGTTGACATCCCGGCAGTAGGCTGTGACCTGGCCCATAAGCGTCACATCTGCATTTTCCTCATCCAGACTGATGGACCGATTGTGAGGATGGAAATACCAGTCGACGTCCCTGTAATGCAGTTTCTGGAAAATGTACTTGGTGAGGAAGAACGGGGCATCATATTCCTCAAAAGCATTTGTCTTAAAGAATTCCGGAAGCGCTTCCGTAAGCAGGTCGCACACACGGTTGCGGCGGATGACGCGATTCTGTCTGAGTTCATTGTCGATGGTTTTCCAGAAGACTTCTTTTGCTTCCTCAAAGCCTGTCAGCGCCTTGACGGATAAAGCCCGCTCCCCTATGAGAATAATGTCCTCCGCTTCACATACATTGAGAATGTACTGCTTGGTGGTGTGATATTTCCTGTGGAGCTCATGAACCGTAATTCCTTTCAGCCCAGCTTCTTCAATGGTCTGAAGGATCTGTTCAGGACCGGCTGTCTCGCGGTACTTTGGCATGCTGGTATGGGCCTTGGTACGTGTCCCTGGAACGCCTTTGAGCTCCAGGATCTTCTTTTCTCCTTTTGAGCCCTGAAGCGCCATATAAGGCCGGTTGAGGACAAATTCGTCTGCAAACAGAGAGTTAAGAAGGGAAAAAAGAGGATAAGGGGCGTCCAGATGTGCCTTCTGCACAAGCAAAGGGTACTTGCGGCGGATGACTTTGAGCAGTTCCTTCGTCTCATGCATCTCTCCGTCACTGAGGATCAGTGTCAGTTCCTGGTACAGGTTGTCACGTTCTTCATCGGTGATGCCCAGGTTATCAATATGCATATACTGACCGAAGTAATTGATGATGTGCCTGTCCATAAGGGCACAGTTGTAGGCAAGGTATGGCGAGGTATGGAAAGCTTCAGCCAGCTCTTCCTTTGTGACCATGTGGTCGGCTTCCTGAATATAGCGGATGACCGGATCCTTGAGCTGCTTGTCTTCCTGATTGGTCGTAATATAGTCGCGGGTAAGTACGTATCCGTCGCCGAGGTCCTGCCTGAGCACGCCCTGCAGGTAATACCGGTTGTCCACGCCTGCCGCAAGGAGATCATCGCGGAACACGCCGAAAATCGTATTGTACATATAGCTGACCTGTCCGTGCTCCTCCATATAGGCACGGATGCGCTCAACAAGCTCCTCCGGAAGGACGCCCTTGCGCGCCGGAATGTAAATGCCGCGGTCCCTGAGCATAGAAATGCGGTTGAGGAGGACTGTCATAGCATGATCATTGTCCGGAACGGGCGCTTTGGGCCCATACTTTTCTCTGGCCTTGGCCCTGAACTTTTCAAGCGCATTATGGTCATAGATGTAAATGCCGTCCTGGAAACAGGTCTGCATGATATCTTCGCAGACTTCCTGTGTCTGGATCGAGCCGCTGTGGTAATTATGGCCGTCAAATTTCATGGTATGCTTGATGTACTCTTCCACAAGCATGGCTGAGTGTCCGTCTGCAGCTGCTTTTTTGAGAATGTCAGGAAGATCTCTGGCCGGGATCACGGAAGGCAGGTTCTTTCCATAAGCTTCCACCTCTTCGGCCACTTTCTTGCCGCCTTCAAGGACAACAGCCTGCGCATCCTCCCAATAGAACCAGTCTGCATCGTTTTCCAGCATATTGGTCAGGAGATAAATCAGAATCGTGCTTTTTCTTCCAAGTTCCTCCTCAAGAATCTCATGAGATACACAGTCCGTCCGGCCGCGCAGGGCAGCAAGCTTTCCCAGCAGTTCCTTACCGCCTTTCTGGGATGTTCTCCGGATAAGGAGATTACAGATCTGACGGACCCGTTCACTGGTTAAGCCTGTCCATTTGCCGATCTCAGCCAGTTTTTGTCCCTCAGCACGGGCACTTGTGATTTTCCACCAGTTTTCTTTTGCCTCAAGATCCTCAATAAAATCCCGGAGATTTTCCCTAAAATTAAAACAGGCCCAGCGGTAGAAACCATCCGGAAGCTTATTTTTCAGTTCAGAATCATTTTCAATATCCTGGAATGTGAGTTCCGTATTGCGGAACGATGAATCATCATACGCCTCAGGTTTGACAAGCACCTCCCATACATACAAATAGGGCCAAACGCAGTCACCCATCCTGGATTTAGGAATCCGTCTCCCCGATTTGCTGTACAAAGTCTGCAACGCAGTCAACTCCTTTATAACTCTTCCCCGCTGTATCAACAGACCTTTTAATCTGTAACTACAGCCACTTTTCATTATACATGATCATCCTGTTTTTTCAACAGTTTTACCGAAATCTTTTTCCAAAATCCATATTGAAAAAGGGATAATCTGCTTAAATCTCCATATCTTCATTTCGCTTGACAAAGCATGCTTCCTCCTCTATGATACCCCCGATACCGAAGACAGGAGGGTGCCGATATGGCTGCATTGACTATGGACAAGCTCGTGGCTCTGTGTAAAAACCGCGGCTTTATTTTCCCCGGAAGTGAAATCTATGGTGGTTTGGCAAACACCTGGGACTATGGTCCTCTGGGTGTCAGTTTTAAAAACAATGTAAAGCAGGCCTGGTGGCAGAAGTTTGTCCAGGAAAACAAGTACAACACAGGTCTTGACTGCGCTATTCTTATGAACCGTGAAGTATGGGTGGCTTCCGGCCATGTCGGCGGCTTTAATGATCCGCTCATGGACTGCAGGGACTGCAAGGCAAGGTTCCGTGCAGACAAACTCATCGAGGACTTTACAGGCGGCGAAGAAACAGGCGACGGCTGGACCAACCAGGAGCTTGAAACCTATATCGCCGAGCACAATATCGTCTGCCCGGTTTGCGGCAAAAAGAACTTTACCGGTATCCGCCAGTTCAACCTGATGTTCAAAACACATTCCGGTGTCACGGAAGACGCAAGCAACGAGATCTATCTGCGTCCTGAAACGGCCCAGGGCATCTTCGTCAATTTCCAGAATGTCATGCGCACCACGCGCAAAAAGCTTCCTGCAGGTATTGCCCAGATCGGCAAATCTTTCCGCAACGAAATCACCCCCGGCAATTTTATCTTCCGTGTCCGTGAATTCGAGCAGATGGAGCTGGAATTCTTCTGCAAGCCGGGTGAGGACCTGGAGTGGTTCAATTATTGGCGCTCTTTCTGCCGTGACTGGCTGCTCAGCCTTGGCATGAAAGAAGAGAGCCTGCGCCTTCGCGACCATGAGCCGGAAAAACTCGCCTTTTATTCCAAGGCGACAACAGACTTTGAGTTCCTGTTCCCCTTTGGCTGGGGCGAACTGTGGGGCGTGGCCGACCGTACGGACTACGACCTTACCCAGCACCAGAACCATTCCGGCAAGTCCATGGAATACCTCGACCCTGTCACCAATGAGCGCTATGTGCCTTACTGCATTGAGCCTTCCCTGGGTGTCGACCGTGCCGTCCTTGCCTTCCTGTGCAACGCCTATGAAGAACAGGAACTTGAAGGCGGCGACGTCCGCACGGTTCTTCATCTGCATCCTGCCCTTGCTCCGTTTAAAGCTGCTGTTCTTCCCCTGCAGAAGAACAAGCTCGGCGCCCTTGCCTCTGAGATCCACCAGGAGCTCAGCAAATATTTCCCTGTCGATTATGACGAAACAGGATCCATCGGCAAGCGCTACCGCCGTCAGGATGAGGTTGGCACGCCTTTCTGCATCTGTGTCGACTTCGATACTGAATCCACCCAGTCCGTCACCATCCGTGACCGTGATACCATGGAGCAGGTGCGTGTCCCTGTCAGCGAGCTCAAAAGCTGGATCGAGGAGCGCCTCCGCTTCTGACCTTTTTCAAAAAACTGCCTCAGCCGGCAGTTTTTTGTTTTCTGCGCACAGATGGCTGTCCAGCTCTGTTTTTAGCTTGAAACATCTTTTTTGCTTTGCTATAATGTGCCCCGCATGCGTATTCGCGTGCCCGTTATGTGTGTTAATTCGGAAGGAGCCTTAATTGTATGAAACAGATTGCATCCGCCCAGCTGCGCGAAATGTTCCAGTCTTTCATGGAAAGCAAGGGGCACCATCGCATCCAGTCGGCGTCCGTGATCCCTGAAAATGATCCCACTGTACTCTTTACCACCGCCGGCATGCATCCCCTTGTCCCCTATCTTATGGGGACGCCGCACCCCGCCGGGACCCGTCTGACAGATGTCCAGAAATGCATCCGCACCGGTGATATTGATGAAGTGGGCGACGCGAGCCATCTCACATTCTTTGAAATGCTTGGCAACTGGTCCCTGGGTGATTATTTTAAGAAGGAAGCAATCTCCTGGTCCTGGGAATTTCTGACAAGCCCGGAATATCTGGGCATTGACAAGGATCGCCTGGCTTTCACTGTTTTTGAAGGCAATGAAGACAGCCCCAGAGATGAAGAGAGCCATGATATCTGGCGCTCCATGGGTGTCAAAGAAGACCATCTTTTCTACCTCCCCAAGAAGCACAACTGGTGGGGACCCGCCGGCATTACTGGCCCCTGCGGACCGGATACCGAGATGTTCATCATCACCGATAAGCCTGCCTGCGGACCTGACTGTTCACCCGCCTGCTCCTGCGGACACTATCTGGAAATCTGGAACGATGTGTTCATGCAGTACAATAAGCAGAAAGATGGATCGTTTATCCCGCTGGCCAAGAAGAACGTGGATACCGGCATGGGACTTGAGCGCACCATCTGCGTGCTCAACGGGAAAGAAACGGTGTATGACACCGATGCGTTCACCGATATCCTCGCCTGCATCGCTTCTCTTTGCGGGAAAACCTATAAGCAGGACGAAGCCACCACAAAAGCCTTCCGCATTATCGCTGATCATATGCGCACCTCCACCTTTATCCTCGGCGATGACCGCGGTGTGTCCCCTTCCAATACCGATCAGGGCTATATCCTGCGCCGCCTGATCCGCCGTGCCGTGCGCTACGGTATGCAGCTGGGTATGCCTGAAGGTTTCACAACCGAAATCGCAAAAGTGATCATCAACCAGTACCGCGAAGCATATCCCGAACTTGAGCGCAACAGCGCGTTTGTCCTTGAACAGCTTAAGCTTGAAGAGGCCCGCTTTGCACGTACGCTCAAGCAGGGCAACAAAGAGTTCGACAAAGTCGCTTCCCGTGTGGAAAACGGCACCATTGATGGCCTGAGCGCTTTCCACCTCTATGACACCTTCGGCTTCCCGATTGAAATGACTGTCGAACTGGCAGCTGAACGCGGACTGAAAGTTGATACAGCATCTTTTGAGGAACACTTCAAAAAGCATCAGGAACTGAGCCATCAGGGTGCGGACCAGAAATTCAAGGGCGGCCTGGCTGATCAGACCGAAGAAACCGCAAGGCTTCACACTGCGACCCATCTCCTGCATGCCGCACTGCGCAAAGTCCTCGGTCCGGAAGTTGCCCAGAAGGGCTCAAACATCACCGCCGAGAGGCTGCGCTTTGACTTCTCCTTCGGCCGCAAAGTGACCAAGGAAGAGCTTGCTGAGGTCGAAAAGCTGGTCAATGAAGCCATTCAGGCCGACGTGCCCGTGGTCTGCGAGGAGATGACAGTGCCCGAGGCAAAAGAAAAAGGCGCTATCGGTCTTTTCGAAAACAAATACGGAGAGCGTGTCCGCACCTATAAGATGGGTGATTATTCTTTCGAAATCTGCGGTGGGCCTCATGCCACTCACACAGGTGAGCTCGGAAGCTTCAAGATCCAGAAGGAAGAGTCTTCCTCCGCTGGCGTGCGCCGGATCAAGGCTGTGATCACAGGTCCTGCCACCTGATCTTTGAAAAAGACGCGGTGATCCGCGTCTTTTTTCTCGTTTTACCGGAGGTTCTATGGCAACCCTTGATATGACCCGGGGAAACCCGACCCGGCTGATTCTCTCTTTTTGTCTGCCTATTGCAGCAGGCAATCTGCTCCAGCAGCTGTACAATATTATTGATACCCTTGTCATTGGCCGCGGAGAAGGTGTCGCGGCCCTTGCAGCCGTATCCGGTTCGGGCTGGCTGGATTGGGCCGTGCTCTCCATCGCCATGGGGATGGCACAGGGGTTTGGCATCCAGATTGCTCAGTCCTTTGGCAGGGGTGACCATGAAGAACTGAAAAAAGCCGCCGGACAGAGCATCATCCTTTCTGTGCTTCTGATCGTCCTGATTGAAACACTCTCTCAGGCCTTCCTCTATCCCATCCTCCGTCTCCTGCAGTTTCCTGAAGATACGCTGGCGCTGACGCTGCTTTACCTGAGGATCGTCTTCGGCGGCCTTCCGGTCATTATGGGATTCAACCTCCTCAGCGGCTTCCTCTATGGCGTTGGGGACAGCAAAACGCCCCTTATTGCCCTGAGCCTTGCCACGGTAGTCAATATTGTCCTTGATTACCTCATGGTCATGGAATGGCACCTTGCCGTTGCAGGCGCGGCGATCGCCACCGTCACCAGCCAATGCATCTCCTTTCTGATTTGTCTTGTCGCCGTCTGTCATCTGCCGGTCTTCCATCTCAGTGACAGACACTTCCGTCCGGACCGGGCCATGGATGTGCGCCTCCTCAGGCTCGGTGTACCTGTAGCGCTCCAGAACTTTATTATTTCCATTGGCGGCCTGGTGCTCCAGCGTGTGGTCAACGGGTTCGGTTTTATCTTTATGGCCGGCTACAACGCCGCGTCCCGTCTTCAGGGGATGCTGGAACTGTTTGGCACCGCCATCGGCAATGCGATGGGCACCTTTGCCGGGCAGAACCTCGGTGCGGGCAACCTGAAAAGGGTAAAACAGGGACTGCGTCAGTCCGCTTTCATCGCTGTCGGCATTGCCTTTGCCATCACAGCCCTGATGTTCCTCTTTGGCCGTCAATTGCTCGCCCTGTTTATCGAGGATGACCCGCAAATTGTGGAGGCGGTGCTCGTTTACGCGTTCCGTTTTCTGCGCGTCATGTCCTCCGGTCTTTTCTTTCTCTATCTCCTCTTTGTCTACCGTTCCACACTGCAGGGCCTTGGGGATACCCTGATCCCAATGGTCTCCGGATTTGTCGAACTCGTCATGCGCATTCTCTGTGCCCTCCTGCTCCCCCGTGTCATCGGGGAATGGGGCGTCTATTTTGCGGAAATTGCAGCCTGGATCGGGGCTGCCATCCTCCTGATGGTCGGCTACTACCATCGGATTCATGTTCTTGAATCACGCATGCCCAGCCAGAAAAGCATCTGAACATCCCGATTTTTCCCAAAAAACCCCTTTAGGTCCCATACTCACCTTTTCACCGGGGGCCGATGAAAAATGAATGAACTGTAACTTTTCCCCATTCCGCTTGCAAGACTCCCTGTTGCGTGGTATATATCTCCCATACCATTTGCCGGAAGGCAGAAAGAAAGGATATCACATCATGGAAATGAAACGACGCATTGCGCTCATGCTCGCACTGCTTATGACCCTTATGAGCCTCTTTGCCTTTGCTGAGGAAGGCACTGAAGACGCCATCCTGGCCTATATCGGAGAAGAACCGGTATATCAGAGTGCCGTAGATGAGATTTATAACGAGATCGTCAGTTATTATTCTCAGTACGGTGTTGATATGTCCAATGAAGAGATGGTAAGTGCAGCCAGACAGATGGCAATGGACACTTATCTGCAGACTGCATTTTATGATGCCAAAGCTGTCGAGCTGGGGCTTGACCCGCTTTCTGAAGAAGATGCATTTGCCCTTATGGACTCAATCAACAATGTTTATGAGGACCTGATCAACCAGGTATATTCCTATTATGGCCTTCAGCCTGCCGAGGATGCCACTGATGAGGAAAAAGAAGAGGCTCGCAAAAATGCAATTGCCATCCTCGACTCTATGGGCTACACCTATGACTACATTGCGATCAATGAGCGGCGCAATTTCCTTTATGAAAAAGTGAATACTGAGCTCACCAAGGACCTTTCGGTCTCGGAGGATGAAATTATTACCAAGTACAATGAGCACGTTGCATCCGACGAAGCCACATACGGCAATGATCCCAGCATGTATGAGTCCTATACCGCTTATTATGGGTATGAGCCCTACTATGTGCCGGAAGGTTTCCGCGGTATCACCCACATTCTGATTAAGTCCGTGGACCAGGACGTGCTGAAAACCTATCATGACCTGCAGAACCGTTTTGAAGAACAGGCTGAGCCTTCTGAAACCGTTGCGCCTCAGGCAGAGACAGACACCGCTGAGGACACCGATGCCGCTGCCCAGTCCGAGACCGCTGAAGAGCCGGAAGCCACTGAAGAGCCGGAAGCCACTGAAGAGCCGGAGACTCCCGTAACAGAAGCTGAACTTGAAGCTGCCAGGGCCGCTGTCATCGCTTCCGTTCAGGATAAGATTGATGAAATCTACAAAAAAATTGATGAAGGCACCCCGTGGCCCGAACTCGTGGAAGAATACAGTGAAGATCCCGGTATGAAACAGGAACCTAACAAGACCAATGGTTACTCTGTTTTCTCCGACAGTATGATGTATGATCCGGCCTTTGTGCAGGCAGCCTTCTCCATTGATCATATCGGTGATGTCTCCGAGCCCTATGTGGGCATGTATGGCATCTATATCGTACACTACACCCGTGATGTTCCCTCAGGCCCCGTCCCGCTCAATGATGAGCTGCGTGAGCAGATTGAGAATGAAATCCTCTCAGGTGTAAGGCAGGATAAGATTGACGAAGCTTACGATGCCTGGAAAGCACAGACTCAGATCGATTATACCGAAGCAGGACTTCCCTATCAGCCGGCCGCTGCTGAAGGCGCAGATGAAACCGTTCCCGCTGAAACCGCTGATGAAGCCGTTCCTGCTGAAACCGCTGATGAAACTGTGCCTGCTGAAAGCACCGAGGAAACCGTTCCTGCTGGTACAGAAGAATAATCCACATGTGAATCTATTAAAGCGTCCCGTTGCCGGGACGCTTTTTTTGTCAGATGGACCTTCTGCCATGACAAGTAGAACACAGAAATGCGGAATTGGACTCACTTATATTGTCTTTCCCTATGGCCGGATTATAATGGGACTGTCCTGTAATTTGTCCGTCAAATCGCCAATGGAGGATAGATGTATGATTGAATTTCTTGATCTCACCAAAACGTACGGAAAAAGCGGAACAATGGCCGTTGACCATCTCAATCTGAAGGTGGAATCAGGTGAGCTGTTCGGCTTTATCGGACCGAATGGTGCCGGTAAGACCACGACCATCAAAATGCTGACAGGCATATTGACCCCAACTTCAGGTGAAGCTGTTATTGAAGGGATCAGTATGCAGCGTGAACCTATGAAAGCAAAAAGAATGATAGGCTTTGTTCCCGACGGTGCAGACCTCTTTGACCGTCTGACAGGCTTTGAATATCTGAACTTTATTGCTGATATCTTTGAAGTCTCCGCCGCGGACCGCAAGGCAAGGATGGAAAAATATCTCGAACTCTTTGAGCTTACAGGGGATGCAGGCAACCAGATCCGGAGCTATTCCAAAGGGATGCGCCAAAAACTCGCCACCATTGGCGCCCTGATTCACGATCCCCAGATCTGGGTGCTCGATGAACCTATGATGGGCCTCGACCCACGGGCTGCTTTTCTGCTCAAAGAAGAAATGCGCAAACAGTGTGAAGCCGGAAAAACCGTCTTTTTCTCCACCCACGTCCTTGAGGTCGCCGAAAAATTATGCACCCGCATTGCTGTGATCAATAAGGGAAAACTTGCTGCAGTGGGTACCCTTGAGGCCCTGCAGGGGCAGGAGCACGCTGAATCACTCGAAGATATCTTCCTTGAACTGACCCAAAAATCGGGGGACGGTGAGTCTGAATGAAAAATTACTTCCACATTCTCCGTCTGGACCTGCGCATGCAGCTTGGCTTTCTCAACCCCAAAAACTGGAAAGCAAACATAAAAGGGGCCGATAACAGGATGCTCCGTCAGGTTTTTGGCATTCTGGTCCTTCTTCTTGTTTTCGGAGGATATGCGGCCTACCTGGAGTGGATGGGCGTGGATTACCTGATGCGCATCCAGTCAGACCCTCGCATGCTGCCCGTGAACATGGTCCTGTCCCGCCAGGGGCTTACATTGCCACATCTGCTTCTCGTCCTTGTTGTTATGGTCTCCATGCTCCTGACATTTTTTTACGGCTTGTTCCAGCTCCTGGCCAGCTTGTATTTCGCCAAGGACATCAATTTTTTCGCTGCCCTTCCTATCAGAAGCCGCGAAGTCTACGCCGCTAAATTCACTATGGTCTGGCTCTCAGAATCCGGTGTGACTGCTCTTTTTATCCTGCCACTCACGGTTATCTTTCTCATCCGTCAGGGATTCGATGGTTTCCTGCTTCTCCGCGCCATACTGCTTACCTTTCTGATCCCTGTCCTGCCGCTGGCTGTCTGCGCTTTTCTTGTCGGTCTCATCGCCCGGCTCTCCGGTTTCTGGAAGCACAGGGACGCTATAACAATGATCGGGACCTTTGTCCTGATCATCGTCCAGATGACACTCTCCTTTTCCCTTTCTTCTGTCTCAAGTTCCATCGAACCTAATCTGAGCAGCGTGACGGAGTTCCTCATCAATTTGCTTTCCGGACGGACTGATATCGTTGAAATGCTGACCCGCTTATTCCCGCCTGCCTACTGGGCTGCGAAAGGGCTCGTCGGCGACTGGGGGAACCTTGCCCTTGTTCTCCTCACAGATGGAATCGCCATCGCGCTTCTGCTGTATTGTATGGGACCAGGTTATCTGCGTGAAGTCGGGTCATCCAGCGAAACGCATGTCAGCGGCAGGAAAATCAATTTTGCCAAAGCCAGCTATAAAAGCCATTCCCGTCTTTCTGCCATCATGCAGCTTGAATTCCGTCAGATCCTGCGTTCTCCGACCTATCTGACCAACACGCTGATGGGATCTGTCTTTGTCCCCATTCTGATGACTGTCGGGATGGTCATAGGTTTTGGCTCTGCACTCGACTGGAACTTTGACAGCATACTGCAGGAGGTTTTTGGCTCGGGCCACGATTATACCATCATCGCGGGTGCTTTCGCTCTCCTGCTGTCCTTTATGGGAGGTATGAATATGGCCAGTGCCACATCAGTCTCCAGGGAAGGGAGCCGACATGGACTCATCCGCAGTCTCCCCCTGAAAGGAAGGGATGCACTCCGGGCCAAAATGCTGCTGGGTTTTCTCTTTGCCGTAACAGGCCTCATCATCCCTTGTCTGGCCCTCCTGATCCTTGTTCCGTCCATGTGGTTCTCTGTCCTGGAAACCTTTTTCTGGTCCGCCGCATTGTGTTATATTTTTTCCTGCATGGGTGTGATTGTTGATTCTATGCGTCCTAAGCTGCACTGGAACAACGAAAATGATGCCATGAAGCAGAATTTTAATTCAGTCATCTGTATGGTTGCAGGTATTCTGATCCTTGCCATTTTTGGATTTCTCGCCTTTTTCCTTCTGACAAATGACATCTATGGAACAGCCCTGGCCCTCATTGTATCCTGTCTGCTCCTCATCTTTGCAGTTGGCTTCCGCCTGCTGCTCAACTGGGCCGCTGACAAGCGATATGACCAGATTGAGGGATAATGGGACGCACCACATAAAAAGCTGCCTTCTGCTCCCATGCACAGTACATGCAGAGCAGAAGGCAGCATCTGTTTTACAGTTTTTTTCCGCCAGTCCCAGTGCCGCAGCCTGCTGTCCCCTGAGGCACTTGTTATGTATGCTTTTCAAATGTCTCGACCCGTACCCCGGCAGCTGTCCCTTCTTTGAATCCTTTCCAGTAGCTGTGCGTCCTGTCCTTTGTGCCATCCGGATGTACAGCGTAAACCTTTTCAGCCCCGCGACCTTCTACCTGCAGATATTCCGCGTGTACCGCATCACCCTTCAGGTACTTATCCATAAAAGCAGTCACAAAGTGGAAATTCAGATTGTTCAGCCGCAGTGTGTCCCATACAGGGTCTGCCCAGCGTTTCAATGTTTCCCAGTCTGTACCCAGTGCCTCAGCCGGTGCAGGATTGTTGGCCACATTATGCCCGCATCCTTCATAGCTCACAAATATTCTTTCTGAGTTTGAAGCTTTCTCGCAGAAAGTATGTACCACAGGATAATAGACTGTTCTATCCTCAGTACCGCAGAACCACAGTGTCGGAATATCAATATCCTCAGACTGCGCTGGATCGAACCAGAATGTCGCTGGCGCGAACAGGACAGCAGCCTTTACAGTCTTCAGACCCCGAAAATCTTCCGGTTCTTCCATTTCATGGGCAAATTCCCTGAATTGTTCCAGTGCTTCCCGGGACATTCTTGCCCCGATCGTCCGCAGTGCACCATATCCGCCCATACTGAACCCGATCAGACCGACCTGGTCTGTCTGAAGGAGCCCCTTAAGGAACCCTTCCTGATTGAGACCGGCAAGCTTATGAATCACAAAACGCTGATCAAGAGAACGATGAATAAGCGCGCTTTCAAGGGAACCCGTCTTTGGAAAATCCTCATAGGTATTGTCCGTGTGCCCAATGGAAAGCACAACATAGCCTTTGCTGGCAAGGTTCTCAGCAAGATTCACAAGGAGAATCCTCGACCCCGGATAGCCGTGAGAAATCACAATGACAGGTCTTGCGCCTGACTGGCTGTCCGGCTCGGCATTCCTCAGTGCTCTTCCATAAATGGTGTATGGCCTGAGATTGCCAAGGTCCACCCTTCCGAGAAAATCCGTATATTCTGCTTCCTCTCCCGTGCCTTCAATCGCAGGGTACCACACTTCCACCTTCAGGGGTCTGTCATAGCGCGGATAGGCACCGTTCTTCATTCCCGAAAGCACATCCGCCTGAAGCGGATCTGTCAGCATAATTGTCCTGACACCCATCACGCTGTTCCCGCGTTCTGCGAGTTCAGGGGCCCCGGGGATACCGTCACCCAGGAGCATGCCCATAGAAAACCTGTTCTTCTTCATTCTGCTTACCTCCGTTGTGAGTGCACTCTATAAAACAGTATACCATGTGCCGGCAAATCGGTTCAAGTTCCATATTCCTTTATAAATTCCCGCATGCTGCCTGTCCTGTCTGGTAAATCCTTTTTCTTTGACTTGCAATCCCTTTGGGCATCTGCTAGAATACCCCGGTACATGATTTTCCGGGAATGGTTCCCTTGTCTTGGAGGATAGTATGCGTATTTTTCTGGATGCCATGGGCGGTGATAATGCACCACAAGCCCCTGTTGAAGGTGCATTGGAAGCTCTTCGTCTTTATCCCGATCTTGAAATCTCCCTTGCAGGCGATCTCTCTCAGATTGAACCGCTGCTGAAGGATGCAACAGATGTCCGCAACCGTATCACGCTTGTTGATGCGCCTGAGGTCATAACCAATGATGAAAGTCCTGTTATGGGCGTGAGAACCAAGAAAAAGTCAGCAACCGTTATCGGTATGCTCCAGCTCAAAGAGAAGCAGGTTGACGGTTTTGTTTCCTGTGGTTCCACAGGCGCCGTGCTTGCAGGCGGCATGTTCCGGCTCGGCCGCATCCCGGGGATCGAACGCCCTGCCCTTGCGCCGGTGCTTCCCACGGGGACGCCTAACGGTGCGCTTCTCATCGACTGCGGTGCCAATGTGGACTGCCGTCCACAGTATCTTCTGCAATTTGGAATGATGGGATCCATTTATATGGACAAAGTCATTGGCGTGAAAAATCCGCGTGTCGGTCTGATTAATATCGGCGTAGAAACAGACAAAGGCAATGAGCTTGTCAAAACCACCTATCCGATGATGGAAAAAGCCCCCTACAATTTTGTGGGCAATGTGGAAGCACGCGAAATCACCAACGGAGCTGCGGATGTACTGGTATGTGACGGCTTCTGCGGCAACCTGATCCTCAAGTTCATGGAAGGCGTAGCCAAATCTCTGCTTGGTATTATCAAAAAAGAGCTTATGGCTGATACCGTTTCCAAGTTTGGTGCTCTCCTTGCCAAGGGTGCTTTCAAACGTGTGAAGAAAGATATGGACTATACAGAGGTCGGCGGCGCCCCTCTGCTCGGTGTCCAGGGCGCTGTTGTAAAAGGCCATGGTTCCAGCAACGGCCATGCTGTGGCGTGCGCCATCAAGCAGTGCCGTAAGATCATTGAAGGCCGCGTTCCTGAGCTCATTGAGAAGGAACTGAAAAACATGCTTCCCGAGGAAGCGTAATTCCGGCAGTCCCCGCTATTGCGGCTGCACATATTTCCAGTAACGGTTTAAGACCACAGGAGGTTAACTTTATGCTTCAGAATGTTATCGACATGATTGCCAAGCAGCTCAAGCTTGACCCTTCCACCATCACCGCTGACTCACGTCTGATTGAGGATCTGAAAGCCGACAGTGCCAATATCATGGTTATGATCATGGATCTTGAAGACCAGTTCGGCATCACTGTTGAAGACGATCAGATCATGAAAATGAAGACAGTTGGCGATGTATGCGCCTATATTGAAGCACATCAGTAATTGTTATGACGCTCCGGTTTGCACCGGAGCGTCATTGTGACATGCAAAAGAAAGAGAAGGTGCCTCTGCCAGCTTCTTTTCCTTTTGCACGGAATGAGGAATTGCTATGCATAATCTGCAAACTGTTATGAATGCCCTGGGGTATCAGTTCCATCAGCCCGAGCTCCTCAGGCAAGCCCTGACACATCCTTCCATGAAAGTCAATCACAATCAGCGTCTTGAATTTCTAGGTGACGCTGTGCTGCAGTTCATTATGACCGACCTGCTTTATCGTTCACATCCCGAGGACCAGGAAGGTGACCTCACCCACATCCGTGCCCTGCTGGTATGTGAGGATGCACTCAGTCCGGTCGCACAGTCAATCGGTCTGGGTGAAGCCCTGATCATGGATCACGGGGAAGAAATGACCGGTGGTCGCACCAAACCCAGCGTGCTGTGTGACGCCATGGAAGCTGTCCTCGCTGCTGTATACCTCGATGGTGGCCTTGAGGCTGCAAGAAAAGTGGTTAAGGATCACTGGCCAAAACCCGAAAATATCCACAGGCCCATGCAGGATGCCAAAAGTAAACTTCAGGAATATCTGCAGCAGGATGGCGGTAATTTTCCTGTTTACGAAATTATCGGCGTTTCCGGACCCCAGCATGACCCGACCTTTGAGGCTGTCGTTTCCCAGGACGGTAAAGAATTGGGCCGTGGGACTGGAAGAACCAAAAAAGAAGCAGAAAAAGCGGCTGCTCTTTCTGCCCTTCAGATTCTATGCCCGACTGATGCTATCTGAAAGCTGTGGGATGATTTTCTCTGTTGATTGAGCTGTAACTGATGTTGCAGCTTTTCTTTTGTTTGTTCTGACTCCATATATCCAATTTCTCTGATCTCTGTGACCTGTTTATCCTGAAATTAGGATAACCAGGCTTATCCTCATGAAAATTTTATCCTCATCT
>CAMNGW010000022.1 GCA_946538615.1 uncultured Clostridia bacterium | reverse complement strand
AAAAGAGCACTCATGTTTTCAGTCAGATGGAATGACAATATATCCGGCTTGCCTGGCCAGCGTATACACGGTGGACCCTCTCGGTGCATAGACCCAGACATGTGCCGGGAATGCATTCTCACCCAGAGAAACAACTGAAGCCGGGAGCGAGACTGCCTTCAGTGAAGAGTCTGCAAAGGCACGTGCCCCGATCTCTTTGCAGCCGTCCGGTACAAGCACTTTCTGAGCATCCGTCCCAAGAAATGCTTCTTCCCGGATAGCAAGGAGATTTTCCGGAAGAATCATGTCCGCAGTGCCAAAGTCGGAGTAGGTTGGCTGTATCACTGTGAATGATGTCACGCCTCCGGATATCTGTGCATCTTTGATCAGAGGACGGAAGTACAGGTAGTATTTTCCGGGTTTTGTAAACACGTAATCCATCTCAAACGGGCCAGGGGCAGCATTCGTAACGGTGTACACATGTATCCTGTCGAGATAGAACAGTCTGAAATCGTACCCTGAAGCATCCTGTATTTCAGGAATCACAAAGGATACCTTTTCACCAGCGGAAATCGTCACCGGAAGGTCAATGCACGGGACTGTTATGCGCTCTTTATATCCAATATCCAGCCAGAATGTGTGCTCAAAAAGACGTTTTCCTTCCTGCAGGACCCAAAGGTTTACCTCATCATCTCCGTACTGTACAGTGGTCTGATAGACAGCCGTTCCGTTTTCGGCAGGGACAGTGACAGGGTTTTCACCGCGCAGGGTAATCTCAAAGGCAGTTGCCTTCGGATGGGAGACCGTGATTGTGACCTGATCTCCGGGATAAAGCATCTCAGGGCTGTATTTCACTTCTGGTTCAGTATTTTCTTCCGTTGCTTCACCCTCAAGTGTAAACTCCAGTGTTCCGGTCTGAGACGTTTCATATTTATCTGAATATGCCTCCACAATGATTTCCCATCTGCCCGGCATTCCACTCTGGTACTTGTCAAAGGGGATGGTTACTGTGCTGTTTGCATCATCTTCAACCGCTGTCGTAATGCGCCCCCAGTACCCCCATTCAGAATAGTCAAGATAATTCCGCAGTTCTATGGCATAATATGAAGCATACGGTACTTCAGAAAATGTAAAGGTCAAGTCTTCGCCCCAGACAAAGTCACGTTCAGGTGTGATCACGGGGGCTGCTATTTCTCCCAGGCTCTGTATATTGACCTTCTGCGTAGCCCAGTTGCTCCAGACCCCATCAATTTTGGCCCTGGCACTGAAAGCACAGTCTGTATAGAAAACTTCGCGGTCAGCATACACATCAACGAGGCACTCATTGTCAGCCTCCACAATCCTGTTATAGCCGGAGAAATCATACTCAAAAGCAGTTGCACCGTTTGCAGTCAAAGTTGCATGGACAGGGTCGCCGACGTATGTCACCTGATCTGCAAAAGTAATCATGGGTGCATCCGGACGGTTGCCTGTTACTTCTATATTTTTTACTGCTTGCCCGACTTCCCATCCATATTCATACACATTGCATTCCAACTGGTATATACCCGGTTCCATAAAGGCATCTTCGTCAGCCAGAACAACTTCCCCCTTTTCAGGGAAATAGTCCCCGTCCCAGACCCATTCCTTGGCCGTTGTATCCACCTTATATATCATATAGCTGACCCTTTTTCCGTCCACAGTTTCGATCCAGCCTTTAAAATCCTGGCCGATGGGCAGAGTATCCGGTACATGTATGACCGGAGCGGGCAAGGACCCGAAATACTCAGAAATGTCCAGAACATATGAAGCATTTTCTGACCATATGCCGCCAATTTCAGCCCAGACATCAAGTGTGTCCTCACTTACCCCCTGCGGCATCCTGATTTCAGCCTGTGCTGCCCCGTCAGAAGACTGTACGTAAGACAGATCTCCATTTGAGGAAGCAAGTATGTATCTGAATCCTGTGGCTCCAGGCGCTGAAAATGAAAATGGGAAAGCAAAGCCCCCCACCAGCTTCTCAGCTTCACATGTTACCTGTGGGGCTTCAGGGCGCTGACCGTTTACAGAAAAGGCAGCCTGGTTATAAGAATCGCGCCAGCCGTATGACGAGGCAGTGCAATAAAGGATGTACTCTCCTGCCTCTGTGAACTCGTTTTCCGGGATCGTAAAGGATGACGATTCTGATGTGAAGCTGTCCACATAGATTTCTTCGGAGTTTTCATTTTTCCTGTACAGACTGAATGAATATGATTCTGCCTGACATCCGGCTACAGTGACGTGGACATCCCTGCCGAGCACATATTCCTCCTGGACATCGATCTGCAATTCTGGCAGGTCACCATGATAGACCACGGGAATGGTAACTGTGGTATAAGCTGTATACCTGTCGCCGATCCTTCCTGAAACCGACAGTTTCATCGTGTGATAATATCCCGGCCACAGATAGATTGCTGTAGTTTCATCACCAGATGCGGAGCATGAAGATCTTGATTCCTCGTAACCCTCTTCATCACTGTACGTGTAGCGGTACTCTTCCGCTCCGGCAAGCACCGCCTCAAATAAGTACCAGCTGCCTGCATAAGCTGTATATAACGACGTGTTGAGCACAGGGCCCGGCAGACGTTCCCCCGTGACTTCCACATGGCAGACAGTCACGTTTTCTTCAGTCTTTTCCATCTGTTGCGGCCAGATCTGAAGTTCATACGTGCCCGCTGAAGGAAAGTTCTTTTCCTCGATGGTAATGTTCTCACCACCGTAATACTGAAGAGACAAAACCTCATTCATACAGCTGATCTCAATACAGACATTGCTGCTTCCCTCCCAGCTGACTGTACCTGTCAGGTCCTGCCCGGCAAGTATTGCCTCCGGGAAACTGACAGAAGGTGCCGCAGATGCGGAGAAAGCCAGCAGCATCATACTAAGCAGCAGGACAGAAAACGTATAAATTTTCCATGTCATCACTGTATCCCCCTTCCTCATGCCACGCACTGCAGTTACACAATGCGTATAATCTGTTCGTAAAGTAGAAAATGGTTCCTTCCTGTTTTGCGGTTGTCATGCAAGTGACCGAAAAACCAGGACCCGACAGGGTATGAATCTGCAATACGTTGAAAATAGTCATTGAGTTCATCTGTACTGTCATAGCCAAGGAAAATCTTATCGGTCGCCGGCGCATCATGGGTAAAGGCGAAGTCGATCTCCCGGTGCTCATCCAGCCAATGCTCAATGTTGTCCAGCCCCATTTGTCTGGCCATCCCGCCGGGCATCTCCTGTTTCCACCATGATACGCCGTATACCCGGATCATACCATCCTTTCTCTTGGTATAATCATTTTTGAATTCCTTTTCATCCGCGTAATCACAGGGATTTAAGATGCCGTCCTGAATATCATGGCTTCTCGCACCGCCAAAGGCAAAACACGATTTTCCACACAGTTCAAAAATGTACCCGCTCTCAAGCATCAGCACTGAAGGTCTGAGTTCACGCACAAAACCCCCGTGCCAAGCTTTTCTGGGATAACCCCTTCTGAGACGGTCTTTTTCCTGATCCGGCATTTCTGCATACAGCCAGCTTTCAAGAAGCTCTTCATCTTCACACCCTGTAAGACGGTCATAGTTCTCATGGTTGCCCGGAACAAACAGGGTTGTGAAATTTTTCTTCTCCAGCCAGTCCAGAGCGTACTTTTCCTGAGCCGGCTCGGTGCACGCATGCCTGTCAGTTCCCCAAACCCCGCCAAAGTCACCCAGAATCACGACAAAGTCTTCCTTTGTCATTTCCTTCCCTTCAGGAAAGCTTTCTGTGCTCAGACGGTGCATAAAGCCATCCACGGAATGGTAACCTATCTGCCTGCACCCATGCGTATCTCCGGTTACATAGATCATGGCTGTTCTCCTGTACGGAAAAGACATCACTCGGAAAAAATGACTTCCGTGATCTCATTGGTCATGACAATAAAGGTTCTTCCGCGCTGGAAAGTCAATTCCTTTCCGTGATCATCCACAAAGACCAGACGGGCATTGACTGCAGAACGTACCCACGCGCCATGGATATAGCGCCCGTTCTGGAAAATCTCTGCAGCGCCTGAACCGACAAGATGGTTCTTAAGGAAAACATAGTTGTGCTCATAGCTGAGTTTTGTACGCAGAACAATCACATTGGCAAACTGGACATTTTCTTCTGTGAGCCTGTCAAGATAGAAGCCACTGGAGTTCCTGCGGCTGTAAGCACCGGACTGAGGATCATAGACAAACACAGCACGGCTGGCTGAGTTGGAAGCAGTGTCCAGACTTTCCCCATGGTGGAGGACCTTAACGATATTGGCTTCCTGTCCTTCTGTCCTGGGTTCATCCGCAAACAGGAACGGACGTTCTTCGAAAACGACACCTTTATTGACAAGATTATCATGAATCATGCGCACATGGCAGGAGAGATCGTGAGAACGGATCAGTCCCGGGAAACGTTCTTTAAATTCATTGCCATGAAGGAGATTGTAGACCCTGTGCGTACTTGACATCTTCCATGACGCCATGAGGGCCTCAATATCAATATTGGTATCCTTGACAGCAGGGGGGCCGGCGAAGGCAAACGCGGCATTAAACGACATAGCAGCCGGGAGCATGCTGGCACGTCCCGAGCGTACTGGTCCTGCCTGTTCAGGATAATGATCGGCAAACAGTGCCAGAAGCTTTGTGGCCCCTGAACCCGCGTTGGGAACCTGGAAAACAATATCAGCATCTGACACGCCCCAATGAGGATAAGCCTCCTCCGCATTGTCAAGCACAATGACCACCGGGGTATAAGGTTCACCGGATGAGGGAAGGCCTGTGATTGAGGAGACACCCGGAACAGCCGGGTGTGTATCCGGATAGGTACCAAGCGGAACATCGGCTGCAAGCTTCCCGGTAACATGTACAGACACATCATCTGTCGCAGCAAAAGCTGTTGCTTCTACCGGGTGAAGTACAATGCCCGCCTGGTTCTGCATCACCGAAAGCGTTAATTTTTTCTTGCCAAGTATAAATTCATCGCTTGCAGCATAACTCCCGGTAGGGCCAAAAAGTGCTTCCTGTCCGTACCATGCTGTTCCTGTGGCATACTGGACAAAGTAAATGCCCTCGGTAGCCTTCATGTTAACGTTCTTTCCGGCAGCAATGAAAGCATCGCTGATAATGACCCCGGTATCTGCATCCCTCAGCTGTACATAGGCTGACACGCCATCTTCGGGAATACTGACCGAAACAGTCCGTCCTTTCTTGGGTGCAACAGTCAGTTTGCCGGTTTTGGGGAATGGCTGGGATGCCTCCTCGGGGAGAAGAGCATAATCTTCGCACAGCTTCTCCAGCATTTCACTGTAAGTATAGTCATCCAGATAAGAGATATATGCTGACGGATATTCACCTTGCCCGAGCCGCATCAGATCTACCGTCGCCTTTTGGCGCACCAGCCGGCCCTGCTTCATTTTTATCGCAGTCTCTGCCAATTTTTCATCAAAAAATTCAGGCAGCGCATCTTCCGGTGTCCGTTCGTTTCTGCTCTTGGCGGTAAGATCCGCGCTTGCAGCATGATAAGCCTGTCTGAGGAGCTGTTCAGGGTCAGCACCATCCCATGTCAGTGCAAGTTCATGAGGACCATTTTTAATGGAATATTTCATATTGCGCTGGACATGGAACAGGGCTGCCCACTGTTTCTGGTCGGGATGTTCTCCCAGAACAGGATTCTGTTCAGTCCATGCGGAAAAAGAAGCGTCAGGCGAGAGCAGGGAAGCGGCCGAAGGCTTCCTTTCTGCTGTTGGTGCACAGAAGAGAAGATCTGATAAAGCAGAATTCATGTCTTTTCCTGTGAAAGCGTTCTTTGCTGTGCGTACCGCCTGCTTGACCGCATTCAGGAACCGCTGGGCATCTTTTTGGGCGACAGAGCCATCATCCTGGATGGCAACAGATACCTGCAGGTTGTGTCCTGAAACATTTGCAAGCATTTTTTGGCGCCAGGCTGCCTTGTCATCCGCCTTAGCGTAACTGCCAAGTCCTTTGATGTCAGGATCATAGGCACACAGGGTAAAAGAATACACATGCTCAGAAACAGCTACACCTTCTGCGCCGCTCTGGAGCGTCGCAACAAGCCATGCATCCTTCTGGCTCCCCGCCTGAGAGGCAAGGAATGCATTCACGGCAGAGGTATCCGGGTCCGGAATTGTCTCTGCATAGCCCAGGTTCAGAAAACATGACATCAGAAAAAGCAGCAGCATGATACGTTTCAGGTTCATATGTTTCACACAAAAGCCCCTTCCATTCTTGATCATTCAGGCATATTGTAACATTGCTTTTGACCTGACACAACACGCTGCCAAGATTGTTGCAAAGCGCCAAAGCATGCAGGATTTCTGTCAGGTACGTTGAATTATCCCTTCATTCCAATTACAGACCCTGGGAGGGAAAAATGATAAATGCGAATCTCATTTGATCTGGATGAAGTGCTTTTTGTTGACCCGGAAAAATATGAGACAGAGCGTTCGCTTCCGTTTCCGTTAAACCGATTGTTCCCTGAAAGACTGAGAAAAGGAACCATACAGCTGATCCATGATCTTCAGCATGAGGGCTTTGAGGTCTGGGTATATACTTCGTCTTTCCGAACAGATACTTATATCAGGGCCCTTTTCAGGAACTATGGCATAAAGTTTGATAAAATCATCAACGGCTTCCGCCATATGAAAGAGGTACAGGGTAAGAAACCCCAGCCCCTGCCCAATAAAATGCCGGGTTTTTACCATATTTCCCTGCATATTGATGACGAAGATTCAATTATTGAAAATGGAAAACTGTATGGCTTCCGTACCTTGCAGGTCCGCGGTCCCGACGATCAGTGGGCTGAAAAAATCAAAGCGGAAGCACGGAAAATCCATATGCTCGAGTCAGCAAAGCGTTAAAAAGGTATTTATTTCACACAAAGATGTTCCAGAATAAACTTACAAGGGGAACTGATGATGCAGGACCAGAATATGCTTGAACGCAGATTGGAGTTTACAGAGGAAAAGATGCTGCACTACGGTGCCTGTGAGGTCCGGACCAATGAAAAGAACCGGAAGCTGCTTGGCTGGCGCAAAACATTCCGCTATCAGAAGAACTATTTCCGTATTTCCTCTGCAGAGTTTGACGAAAAAGCCTATATCGTGTTTTCAAGTATAGATGACAGGACATATGCTGACGTAGGCTTGATGGAAGATATTGATGCGGTCCTTTCAGACGCCTCAGATGAAATGATAGACCGGAAAGTCAGGTATGTGCTGGGCCTTGATGCCGGAAATATGCAGGGAGATACAGTATAAAGCCGCATCCGTTGGATGAATCCTTACACAGACAATCTGATCTCTGCGTCCCAAAGTGTACACTGCCCGGTTCCAGGTACAGATGTGCTGCGGTGCGTCCTTTTGCATAAATCCCAAAAAGACACAGGAGACAGAAAGATTGATACGGAGCCATATATGCTTGCGGGTCCTGCTTCTGCTCTCCATGCAAAGATATCCATTGCCTTGCAGCACAAGGACGGAACCTGTCTCCCCTTACAGGGGACAGAGCCATTTTTTCCATGCGGCCCTGTCAGACCGGATCATTTCCCTGAAAAAAGGCAAGGTTCAGTTTGGGATCAGTGCCGGAGAAGTAGTGATCGTCCAGTCCATACCCTGTCAGCTCTTTCTCCGGAAGATGCTTCTCATAAACCCGGCTGACAGGAAGCATCTTCTTTTGAAAAACACATGGCAGGTTTTTCCAGTGTTCTGAGTGGACCGCATGTACCTGCAGATCGGACGTGTGCACAAGCATGGTGTGCATATGATTTTATCTTTCGCCGATCCTTGATGCACACATCTGTGCTCCCATGTACAAAGAGTTTTTACGGATATATGCCATAATATGCAAAAAGCCGGTGCACATCACTCAACCGGCCCTTTTGCGCATTGCATTATCCATTAACATATATTATGACTTTTTAGCAACCGTTTCGTACCATCGGACAGCCCGTTCTGTCCATCCCTCCATGCATGTCCAGCTGCCATCTGCAAATCCATGGCCGCCTTCCTTTCCAATTTCCAGCCGGCATGGTATGCCAAGTGTGTCAAGGGATCTTTTCAGCATGCGGGAATGTTCTGGAGAAACCAGTGTGTCCCCAGCAGCCAGAAAAAGGGCACAGGGCGGGAAGTTCTCTGCATGATCAGGAATTTCATAAGGGGAATCAGCAGCCCTTGCCATATCACATCCAAAGAGACGTTCGGCATCGCCGGGGTCAAATCCGTTATGTTGCATACACAATTTCCAGCTGACAAGGGGATAAACCGGGAATACAGCCGACGGCTTGGGAAGATGATATGCCTCATATCCTTTTTCTTTGACATTCCAAAGACAGACCAGATAGCCACCTGCCGAGAAACCGCATGTAATATAATGGTCAGCTTGTACAGGAAAGATATCTTCATGCTGACGGATCAGAGAAAGAGCATGGGCAAAATCTTCCATTTCCCGGTCCAAAACCTTATCTTCAATTTGTACCCGATATGTCAGGATAAAAACATGATAACCCAGTTCATTGAATTGGGCCGCTACGGGCCAGCCTTCTGTCAGATTCCAGACATTGACAAAGCCGCCCCCTGGTACCAGAAAAATATACGGCCGATTTCCTGCATCTTCGGCTTTGGAAGGCAAAAACACCAGATTGACACTGCGCCTGGACGCATCGGCAGCGCACTCCTCATCTGAATAGACGGGGAAAAACCAGTTTCCCTGCTGTGCCGCTTCAAAAAGCCGTTCAAATCCTGGCAGAATACCGCCTCCAAAATGTTCATTCCGCAGCTCACTGATTGTTTTATGCCAGATCGGCTCCTGTCTGAGGTCCATGTTGCGGATGGCATCATCTGCTATCAGAGCAATTCTGGGATCGCTGAGAAATTCACCGAGTGTTTTGGATTCATTTAACATAATAAGCCTCCTCCTTGCGGGTAAATGACCCTGCTGCAGAAAATGTTTTCTGCAGCTGATATTTCAGCCGTTTTTTAATACGGTTTGATTTTATGATTAGAAGTTCATAACAGATCTGCGGGGTACAGTGAACAATTGTCATGACGCACCAGGATGCTTTCAATGATCACCGCAGGACCATGGGAAGTGATAAAGGCATATGAATCAGCTTGTGCCATTATAAGCTCTGTCATGCGTAAAGTCAAAGAAAAACATGTGTATTCGTTGACAATCCTTGACACATACCCTTTTGAGTTTATTTGGCTGACACGGTGCATCTGTGGATATTGAACAGGTTCCCTGAGAATTTCTGTTCAGAGCGGCTATCCAATGATCCCCAAGGATGACCGGGAATGGCAGGCAAATAAGAATCATATTCTGTGAAACAGAAGTGCACGCTGTATTATGGAAGAAAAGGGGAGTCTGTCTTTCCTTACAATTTTTAAGGAACAGACATCCCCATCACCGTTCATATGGCACAAGGCTTCGTGCATATCAAAGCCCTGTCAGATGACATCCCGGACGTGCCATGCTATAATTTTTAATGTCCTCCTTGACTAAGACAGTCAAATTCTCTTAATACATGCACTTGTTCTTTTCTGTATCCATACAGTTTAGGGAACGCTGTTATGCCCGGTCCTTTTCTTCAGGGATCCACGACATGCACCGTTTGCCGAAGAAGACAGGGTCCGTCATGCCGATTACCTGCAGGAGATAATCAGGCGGCTGTTCATGGTATTCTGATTGTTTGATTTTGGAAGTTTTTCCGCTCTGTCTGTTTTCTGCAGGCACTCCGGATGCTTTGTGAGGTGCCAGGGACAAATGAACTCCGTATATACCATTGGTGCCTGGACACAGCACCCCTGTGTAACAGCTTTCACCTATGAAATGTGCCCTTCAATATGTAAAGACAGCTGTCAGTCCTCTGACAATATCACCAAAAGAGGCGTGTCCATTTGACAAGAAAGAAACTTTATTTATTATTTCAGACCTTCCTGTGCTCTCTGACTGCCATTCTTCTGTCTGTAGCTGCATTGCAATTGTATCTGGACGGAGCTTCCAGACAGGCACAAGGGGACATGTTCTATTACATGTTTACCCGGGAACGGGTCATCTCCAGACTTCAGCCTCTCATCCCCTTATTTTTCACTTCCATCGGTTTTACCATTGCCGGCAATATACTCGGCATACAGGATGAGGACAGTAACCGGATCGAACACGATAATCAGCAGCTGCGCAGACTCAGCTGCAGCCCCTGTACATCCCATGTACATCATATTTCAGCCATTCGATGTTTTGTGATGCTTATCGCTGTTGTAATGATCGTCGCCGGTATTCTGAACGGCGGTCTGGAAAACGTGCTGGCAAAAGGTGCAGCCATATGTACGGAGTGTGTTGGACTTGGATAAAAAAATAAAATCACCCCTGACAGGAAAGCGCCGCCTGGTCCAGCTGTATGCAGCCCTGCTTTACAATGCGAACCTCAAAGGCTTCCTGGACGGTCATATTTATACTGGTCCGCTGAAGGCAGCCTGCGTCCCCGGTTTCAACTGTTATTCCTGTCCCGGAGCCATCGCCAGCTGTCCGCTCGGAGCTTTGCAGAATGCACTGAATGCAGCGGGCCATACGGCTCCCTGGTACATTCTCGGAATCCTGGCCCTCTTTGGCGTGATACTTGGCAGAGCCATATGCGGATGGGCCTGCCCCGTTGGTCTGCTTCAGGAACTTCTTCATAAAATCCCCACGCCCAAGGTACGCAAAAGCAGGGTTACCCGAATCTTATCCTACGCAAAATACGGATTCCTGGTCTTTTTTGTCATCCTCATTCCTCTCTGGTACGGCGTGAGCAGGGGAGCCATCCTTCCGGCTTTCTGCAAATATATCTGTCCTGTCGGGACGCTGGAGGGTGCAGTAGGAATCCTTCAGCACCCGAATAACAGCACTTCTTTTTACCAGCTTGGGCAAATTTTTACTCAAAAATGGATCATCATGCTGGCCATTGGTTTAGCCTGTGTATTCTGCTACCGGTCCTTCTGCCGTTTTATCTGTCCCCTTGGGGCGATTTATGGATTTTTTAACCGTTTCTCGCTTGCTGAGATCCGTGTGAATATGGACCAATGCATCAGCTGTGGCAAATGTATCAGAACATGTCAGATGGACGTGAAACAGATCGGGGACCATGAATGCATAGCGTGCGGCCGGTGCATATCTGCCTGTTCTCAGGGTGCTATATCGCTGAATTGCGGAAAAATCACACTCATTGGGCCTGCGCTGAAGGCGGGATCCACTTCTCAGGCTGCAGCGGATAAACGCAGGAAGAACAGCAGAATCCTCTGGGCCGTCGCCTTATCCGTGCTCCTGTCTGCCTTGGTTTGGTTCAATTTCGCGCAGCCCTTTGTGGAACCGGATTCTCCCCTTGAAGCAAATTCCCAGTCTGATTTGCATGCCAAAGAAACCCTTGCAGAGGGAACAGGTCCCATCACCGATGAAGAACCCGTCCAGGCTGCACCACATGCAGCGCCTGCCGCTGCCGGTGAAAATGGCCAGGATTCTTCCGTCCCGTCACGAGTGCCCGGCGATGAAAACCTGGATGACACGAATTCCCCAGCCGTGGATTATTCCAGTGCGCTCCCCATCGGCACGCAAATCGGCTGTCAGCTCCCGGATTTCTCCACGGAACTGATCAATGGTAACATTTTTCAGCTGTCAGCTTACAGAGGGCATGTTGTTATCATCAACTTCTGGGCAACCACCTGTGCCCCTTGCATTGAAGAATTACCTTATTATGAGCTGCTGAAGGCAGCCCATCCGGACCTTGAGATCCTAGCCATCCATAACCGTGCCGGTGCGAAAAAAGCCCAGGCGTTTCTTGCCGATAAAGGATGGGACCATCTGGACTTTGCCCTTGACAGCAAGGAAAAGGGACTTTTCACCTTGCTTCATGCATCTGACGCTATGCCTCAGACCATCGTACTGAACCGGCGCGGGGAAGTGACATATAACGCCCAGGCGCCCCTGACTTTGGAAAAGCTGGAAATCCTTTACAAAAACGCATATGAAGAATAGTTTGACTGTATCATTTTGAAAGAAAGAAGCAATATGATGAAAAAAATATTTATGATGATTCCTTTCCTTTGCTTGCTCCTGGGCCTCGCTGTCCCATCCCACGCAAACAAGTACACAAAAATTGACTCAGACACCTCATCCGTAGGATTCCATTATACTCTGCCTGATCAATATAACGATCTGCAGGGAACGATTCAGATTCTGTGCCATGGCACCGTGAATTATGACCCTCTTGTCTACTGTGCTGATTATCTGTATTCACCTGTTCCCGAGAGCGAATACGACGCCATCCTGCAGCAGTTCAACGATTCTCCCACAGAAGAAAACATGGCCAGGATACAGAAAAGCTGGATGTACATTGCTTCCCTGATCTGTTCAGACCAGGATCTGGAAAATGCCTGCCGTGCAATCGGCATTGCATCCTTGGATGCAGAAAAAACCTTTGAAGCCGGCAGGGCAGGCAATCTGAAGTTTTACTATGTCGCCTTCCCTGTGGATAGTGTGTCAGCGCTGACATACCAGAATCTCGCCTCTGCATATGATCCAAAGTATCTGGCCGAAGCAGATCTCCTTCAGACTGAGTTTTCTGAAGCTTTCAGGAAAGCCACATATTTTGCCCCAATTTCGCCTTTGGATAAAACGATAGGCAAGACATTGACATTCGAGACGAAGGATCTTGATGGGAACATCGTGAAAAGTGAAGACCTTTTCAGAAATAACCAGATTACAATGGTCAATATCTGGGGGACATGGTGCCCCAATTGCATCGGTGAGTTTCCAGAGCTTGCTCAAATGCACAGGGAATGGCTGACGGACGGGTGCGGAATCGTTGGCATTGAATATGAAAAAGGCTGGAATGATTCTGTTGTACAGCTTGCCCGGGAAACACTGGCGGATTATGAAATACCTTTCCCCAGTGTCATCTTCCCTGAGCATAATGAAATCCTCGATCTGGTCGAATCTTTTCCGACTACTTTCTTTGTGGACCAGAATGGGACTGTATTATCCCGACCGATTGAAGGCGCAGCCATAGAACAGTACCGCCTTGTCATGAATCAGCTGATGTCCAGACAGACATTGGCACAGCCCATGACGTTGCCCATTGAGAAAGGCTCGTACCGTGTCATTGTGACTGATGATGAAGGCCCTGTGGAGGAAGTCACCATACAGCTGTGTGATGATCAGTCATGTTCGATCAAAGAAACGGACGAAAACGGCACCGCTGTTTTTGAAAAAAAAGCCGGCGTGTATGAAGTCCATATCATTGATGTCCCGGAAGGCTATGAAGAAACGGACGAAGTCTTTCATACCCAATCCGGACCCGGTGAAATCCGGATCCATCTGAATAAACTGCCATAAAAGCATTCTTTCATGTTCTGAACAAACGGGCATTATCGTGTTTAAGTCCATTAAAGGGGGACACAAAGCTTCCGGCTTTATGTCCCCCTTTTCTTTGCTCAGACCATCTCTGCGAGCTGGAGCACCAGCTTTTCCGTTTTTTCCCATCCCAGGCAAGGATCGGTGATGGATTTTCCAAACACGCCTTCACCAATCTTCTGGCACCCATCTTCAAGATAGCTTTCAATCATCAGCCCTTTAACGAGGCCTTTTATATCCCCGGAAAGGCTGCGTGAGTGCATGACATCAAGACAGATGCGGACCTGTTCCAGGTACTGTTTCCCGGAGTTATTGTGATTGACATCCACAATGACAGCAGGATTCTGGAGGTGGCTGTCCTTATAAAGTTCAAACAGGTGCTGGAGATTCTCATAATGGTAATTGGGATGAGAACGGCCGAAGCTGTCGACAAACCCACGGAGAATGGCATGTGCGAGCGGGTTCCCGGTGGTCTGCACTTCCCAATTGCGGTAAATGAATTCCTGAGGACTTTGGGCCGCAGATATGGAATTCATCATCACTGTAATATCTCCCGCAGTAGGATTCTTCATGCCTACCGGAATCCCGACACCGCTGGCCACCAGCCGGTGTTCCTGATCTTCCACAGAACGGGCTCCGACAGCAACATAGCTGAGCAGATCGGAAAGATAGGCATGATTGGTGGGATACAGCATCTCTTCTGCACAGGTAAAGCCTGTTCTTGAGATGATGTGCATGTGCATCTGCCGTATCGCTATGATGCCCCCAACCATATCCTCGCCTTTTTCCGGGTCCGGCTGGTGGAGCATACCTTTATAGCCTACGCCCTTTGTGCGGGGTTTGTTAGTATATACCCTGGGTACAATCATCAGCATGTCACGAACCTGCTCATTGAGGCGCGCGAGGCGCTCCATATACTCCACGACAGCATCTTCCCTGTCCGCGGAACAGGGTCCAATCACAAGAAGAAGCCGATGATCCTTGCCTGTAAGAATATCAGCAATCTGTCTGTCACGTTCCAGTTTGATTTCTGCCATGCTGTCTGTTACAGGATAGTCGGCTTTCAGATCCTGGGGAAGTGGCATTTTCCTCAGGAAACGCATACTGTTTTCCATATTTTGTCCATACCTTTCGATGTCTCCGCTGCAGCGGAGGCCGCAGAGAGTGTAACACATTTTCTGTGTCGCGTTTTGTCTTTTGCATGTTTTTCAAGCAGGATCCCCCTGATCATCTGTTACAGGGAGGAACTTGCTCTTTCTGAGCATTGACAGAACTGAAAGAAAAAGTGCATAATCGGGCTACAGCTCCTTTTTTTGACTGACCCAACATGAGAAAGGAATTGGCATATGCAGTATCATTCACTTGGCAGAACAGGTTTGCAGGTTTCTGTGATATCTTACGGTGGCATTGTATCTGCTGGCTTCTACGATAAAGTCCATTACCCGCAGCTGGATCAGAATGCCTCCGACCGCTTCGTTTCCTATGCCATTGAACATGGCGTGAATTACTTTGATGTTGCCCCAAGTTATGGTAATGCTCAGGAGCAGCTCGGTTTTTCTCTGCGTCCTTTCCGTAAATCGGTCCACCTGGCCTGCAAAACCGGAAAGAGGGACCGTACAGGTGCTGAAAAAGAAATGCTTGAATCTTTAAAAAACCTCCATACTGATTTCTTTGATATCTATCAGCTCCATGCTGTCTCTTCTATGGAAGATGTTGAAGAGGCTTTTTCTTCAGGCGGTGTCATGGAACTGATGCGTGACATGAAAGAAAAGGGGATAGCAAAACATATCGGATTTACTGCCCACAATGAAGATGCAGCTCTCAGAATGATTGAACTGTATGATTTCGATACTGTTCTGTTTCCTTTCAATTGGCTCATGCACATGTCACGCGGCATGGGCACCCGTTTGCTTAAGACCGCCAAGGCAAAGAATATGGGTGTCCTTGGTATGAAAGCATTCATTGAACGAAGATGGGAAAATGACGAGGAAAGACAGCAGTCACCATATCCGAAATCCTGGTGCAAACCGATTGCTGTTGAAGATGAAGCCTTTGGTATGGCTGCCATGCGCTACGCGCTCTCTCTGGGTGCAGACACGCTTATCCCGCCCGGAAACTTCCCAAGCTTTCAGTTTGCCGTGGAACATGTGGAATCCTGTCTGCTGACGCCTTATTCAGAAAGCGACCAGAGCCTGCTTGAAGAAAAGCTTCAGCAAATGAAAGGAAAAGAATTTTTCTGATCCGTCTGTTCCGGATGCTTCCGTTTTTATTTTTTCTTTTTGCCTTTCATGTCAGGCTTTGCCGTTTTCCTGAACTGTTCTGTTCTGAAAATGCATGTGGTTGCTCAGTTTATCAGATTATGCTGGTATATGATCTGTATGAATAAAGAACTGGCCCCCTGAGCAGGAACAATCCCTGCATCCCGTCAGTTTCTCCTTTTTTTCTGCAGAAATCATCTGCATTCAATCCATTTTCACTCCAGGAACCACAAAAGCATGCCGGCAGCATTAGACTGTCATTTTCCGGAAAAGACGGTCTGACCTCAATCAATCATGAAAAAGAAAGGGGCTTCGCTATGCAGCATGAGCGGTTTCATTATCCTGCAGAAGACGACCTGCTTGCAGAACTGCAAAAACTCCGCATTTCACTCCCGCTGACAAAAGAGGCTTCCCCTTTGTTGGCTCCCATTGACATAGGAGACCATCACCTTGCAAACAGAGTTGTCTTCCAGCCTATGGAAGGGACTGACGGAGAACTGGATGGCTCAGTAGGCGAACTGACAAAACGGCGTTACATCCGTTTTGCCAAGGCTGGCCCGGGCCTGATCTGGTTTGAAGCTGTTGCCACCTGCCAGGAGATGCGGGCCTCACGCCATCAGCTGATGCTGACAGAAGAAAATGCCGACTCGTACAGGTACCTTCTGGATGAAATCAGGGAAACGAGCCTGAAGGTCAATGGCTACAGTCCACTCCTTATTATGCAGGCCACCGTTTCCGGGCGATATGCCAAGCCGCAGGGTTTCCCTCAGCCGCGCATTGCGTACCTCTGCCCTCCGCTTGAAGATACACCTCTGACAGCTGAGGCTATCCTTTCTGATGATGAGCTGGATGCCTATGCTGCCAATTATGAAAATGCAGCACTTCTCTGCCAGAAAGCAGGATTTGATGGGATGGACATCAAATGCTGTCACCGCTATCTTGCCTCGGAGCTTCTCAGCGCATATAACCGGGAAGGCAAATATGGCGGCAGCTTTGAAAACCGGATTCGGTTTCTTTTGAACTGTTATGAACATGCCCAGCATGCCGTAACAAAGCCTGGCTTCTTTCTGACTTCAAGACTTAACATCTATGACGGTTTTTCTTATCCCAATGGTTTTGGCGTCAAAGATGACGGCACCCTTGACATGGATCTTTCCGAACCCCTGCGACTGATCACCCGTCTGCGAGACTTATATCATATCCCCTTCATCAACATTACCATGGGGAACCCTTACCGGAACCCTCATGTGAACCGTCCTTATGATCATGGAAACTATATACCTCCCGAGCATCCTCTTGAAGGCATTTCAAGAATGATGCATGGTGTTTCATCTGTGCAGCATGCTTTTCCGGACCTTCCAGTTATTGGAAGCGCTTTCTCTTATCTCAGGCAGTATGCAGGGGAACTGGCAGCCGGCATGATCATGACCGGCAGCTGTTCTATGGCCGGTTTTGGACGAGAAGCCCTGGCTTATCCCGAATTCATACATGATCTGCAGACTACGGCCAGGATGGATCCCGGCCAGGTATGCGTGACCTGCGGCGGATGCGCCACACTTCTGCGTAGCGGAAAACCAGCAGGATGTGTTGTTCGAGACAGGGAGGTGTACCATCTGTGAGAGTCGCCATTGTAACGGGATCAAGCAGAGGCATCGGCCGGGGCATTGCCGAAAGATTGAAACAGACAGGGTGGACAGTTGTCTTCAGCGGAACAAAAGCGGATCCGCCTGAAGGAATCCAGGATCTGTATGTTCCCTGCGATATCTCCATTGCGGGAGACAGGGAACATCTGGTCCGTGAGACTGTTTCACAATATGGACGTTTAGATCTTCTGGTCAATAATGCAGGCGTCGCCCCACTTGTGCGCCGTGACCTTCTGGAGATGACCGAAGAAAGCTTTGACCGGGTAATGGCTATTAATCTGCGCGGCACACTGTTCCTCACCCAGCTGGCCAGTCTTGAGATGATCCGTGAGAGAGACGCTGGTCTGGAAAACTGGCATCCGAGAATTGTCAATATCGGTTCCATCAGTGCTTATACTTCATCCATCTCCCGTGGGGAATACTGCATCAGCAAAGCGGGACTTGGCATGGTGACAAAGCTGTTCGCCGACCGTCTTGCACCGGAAGGTATCAGTGTATTTGAGGTGCGTCCAGGAATCATTGATACAGATATGACCCGCGGCGTGCATGAAAAGTATGAGAAAATGATTGAAAACGGCCTTTTGCCCGTACCTCGTTTTGGAAAACCTGATGATGTCGCCAAAATGGTATGTGCCTGTGCCGAAGGATATCTTGATTATGCTGCGGGTCAGGTCCTCAATGCCGATGGTGGGTTTTCTCTGAGGAGGCTTTGAAATGTACCGGACTGTAGTTGTGGGATCCGGGTGTGCCGGACTGAACTGTGCGGACCTGCTGGCTGAACAGGGCGAAGAAGTTCTGCTTGTGACTGAGAATATGTCAGCGGGCACTTCAAGGAACACAGGCAGCGATAAGCAGACCTACTATAAGCTTTCTCTTGCAGGAAATGAAGGGGACAGCATCGGGGAAATGGCACGTGACCTTTCTTACCCGGATGTGCACGCAGATATTGCACTGTGCGAAGCTGCCGGGTCTGTGCCTTCCTTTCTGCGGCTCTGCTCGCTTGGCGTTGCTTTTCCCAGGAACAGCTATGGGGAATATGTAGGCTATCAGACAGATCATGACACACGTACAAGAGCAACCTCCGCTGGTCCGCTTACAAGCAAATATATGACAGAAGCACTTGAAAGGGCACTCAAAGCCAGGCATATCAGCATACTTGACCATGCATTGGCTTTCCGTGTCGTAAAAGATACGGATGGTGTGTGCGCGCTGGATGTGTATCATTCAGACAAGCAGAAAACAGAGAGGATTCCGTGTGCAAACCTTGTTCTGGCGACAGGCGGCCCTGCCCACATCTACCGGGACCGTGTCTATCCCGAGTCTCAGCATGGTATGAGTTCCCTGGCTTTTCAGGCAGGGGCAAAAGGGGAAAACCTTGATTGCTGGCAGTACGGGATTGCCTCTACCGGTTTCAGATGGAATCTGTCCGGCAGCTATCAGCAGGTCATGCCACGATATGTATCTGTCGACAGACAAGGCAGGGAATATGATTTCCTCACGCAGGCCCTCGGGAAAGAAAGAGCCATTGCTTATACCTTTCTCAAAGGCTATCAGTGGCCCTTTGATCCTGATAAAATACCCGGGTCTTCTGAGATTGACCTTCTTGTGTCCCGGGAATTGGAACTTGGCCGCAAGGTTTATCTTGATTATCTGCATAATCCCCAGGGATTTTCTTTTGAAGGCCTGAACACTGAAGCAAGGACCTATCTCGAAAACAGCGGCGCCCTTCAGGAAACACCTGTGCAAAGACTGCTCAGGCTCAATCCTCCTGCTTACCAGCTCTTTGCCTCTCATGGAACAGATCTGATAAAAGATATGCTCAGTATAAGTGTCTGCGCTCAGCATCACAACGGCGGTATAGCAGTCGATATCAATTGGCAGACATCAGTACCAGGGCTTTATGTGTGCGGCGAAGCAGCAGGAACGTTTGGAAGAAAGCGTCCAGGAGGCAGTGCCCTCAACAGCACACAAGTTGGAAGTTCCAGAGCGGCTGCACATATCATGAAAAACAGACGCATAACAAAATCCGTCTGTGATATTGAACCGGTATACCTGGTCAGGGGCAGTCAAGACACCATTTCTGCTCTTCAGGACCGTATGACCCGTTCAGCAGGTCATTTCCGTGACAAAAAGGAAATGCTTGCCCTGCGTAAAAAATGTGAGGATCTTTTAGCGCAGCAGGAGATCGCCAAACCCACTGATAAAGATTTTCTTATCCGTCTCTTCCTTCAGGACATTGTTATCACTCAATACGAGGTATTGTCTGCCATGCTTTTTGCTGCACAAGAACAATCCGGGGCCCAGGGCGTACTCGAAACGTATCATGGTTTTTCCAGGAGAATACCAGCAAGGCAAGCCAAAGACCGGGACCTTTGGTTCGAACGGGTCTGGCGAAAGGAACGTGAAACGACTCTATGACAGATGAAATGCAAAAGAGAATGCTTACGGAAGCAGTTGAGCAGGACACCTTTATCTCTATGTCAATTGAAGAAAAACGTGAAATACTCCGTTCACTGGCACGGGAAGGCAAAATCCTGAGCCTCCGTTATCTGTGTGAACACGCTCATGGGCTGCCGCTTGAAAAGGATGATCATGACAGAACGCTTTTACATGAAGCAGCACAGGGCGGACATGCTGAAATGATCCGTTTCTGTCTGGACACATTGCGTATGGATCCTCTTGAAGCAAATTCTGCAGGCGAGACACCGCTTGAAATGGCATACCATTCCGGAAAAGGATCAGTTTTTGAAGAAATTGCGGGCATTTCTCTCAAGGATTGTTACAGGAACCCTGTGATACGCGGCTTTTTTCCTGATCCTTCCATTGTATGGTTCAAGGACGGGTTTTATACCATTCATTCTTCTTTTTCCATGCTGCCTGCATTGCCCATTCTTTACACAAAGGATTTAGTGCACTTCAAGACGGTGACCCATGTTTTCGTGGATGAAAAAAAAGCCCGACTCGAAGGCATCCCGGGCGGGTTTGGTTATTGGGCACCTGACATCTCCGTTTTCAAGGGACGCATCTGGGTGACTGCCACACTTCGCCGTCCGCAGGCGCCGCTCCGTCTTCAGATGATAACCAGCGCTCCATCTCCAGAAGGTCCTTTTGACGAACCACGCTTCCTGCCCATTGACGGCATTGACCCGTCCTTATTTACTGATGTGGACGGCCGCCGGTATATGGTCACCAACCCTGGTGTCAGACTGACTGAGATATCCGATTCAGGAGAAATGCTTTCCGAAACCAGACAGATTTATTACGGTGACACGCGTATAAAAAGTGAAGGACCGCATATCATCTTCCGTGATGGATGGTACTATGTGTTTCAGGCCGAAGGCGGAACAGGCCCCGGCCATATGGTCAGCTGTGCACGTTCAAAGAATCTGTATGGCCCCTATGAAAAATGTCCTTTTAATCCGATTCTGACCTCAAAGCCTTCTGACGGCTACATCAGAAGGGCAGGCCATGGAAAGCCTTTCTGCCTGCCTGATGGCAATTGGGCTATGATTTACCTGTGTTCGAGGAACGTGGATTCTATGACTTTAATGGGACGGGAAAGTGCTGTGGATCCTCTGGAATGGACATCTGATGGCTGGCCTATGGTTAACAGCCTTAAAGGTGCTTCATGTCTGCAGAAATGTATGCTGCCAAGTGCTCCACTCGGATCCGAACCGGATACCTGGCTCAGCCCTGCAATATCCCCCTCGCATTTTATGAGTGAATCCGACGGAACGATCCGGCTCAAAGGCGGAGCGGACCGGTTTTGCCTGCACAGACAAAGGGAACCCTATTTCACTCACAGCGTTGAAATCAATGTATCTGAACTCACTGACGGAGACTTTTCCGGACTCGTTTCCTACTATGACCAGATGAGCTTTCTCGCATTGTGTGCTCAGCGTTCCGGCAACGAGACACGGATCCTGTTGACCGAAAAGGCAGGGGAAACAAAAGAAACTGTGATCCTGCAAATATCTGAGAATTCACATATCAGACTGGAGATGCAGGGGATTCGTCTGCACAGGCGTTTGTTGGCAAACGGACATCTTCTTACGGAACGCTATGCGCCTTATCTCGCAGATGAAGCTCTTCCCGGCAAACGTTTTACAGGGGCGACTCTCGGTCTTATGATGAGCGGAAATGGTACAGCAGTATTCCATAACTATTTGGAAAAGCAGATGGAAAAACCTGCTGAATCATAAAAATCAACCGCCTTATTTTCCTAACATCTTCACCATTCATTCTGATTCTTACCAGAAAGGAAGCCTTGCCTATGCGTATCGGTTTTTGTGGAAAGCCTGAAATCATCAGAGATGTGGCTGCTGCAGGTTTTGATTATATTGAAATGCCTCTGAGCTATATTGCTTCGCTTACAAAAGAAGATTATGAGACCGTCAGAAGGGGAGTGGCAGACAGTGGCATCTGTTCTGAACGTTTCAACGTACTTTTCCCCGGAGAAATCAGATTGCTGAATGATGGGATCCTGGAGCAGGTATCATCCTACCTTGATAATGCATTCGACAGAATGACCGCTTTAGGTGGAAAAATAATAGTTTTCGGCAGTGGCAGAAGCCGGATGCGCCCTGAGGCAATGAGCTATCCAGAAGCTTTCAGGCGTCTTACAGATCTGACAGGAACAATCGGCTCCATTGCTGAAAAGCACGGGGTAACCATTGCTGTTGAACCGCTCAATCGCAATGAATGCAATATGATCAATTCTGTAGCTGAGGGAGCCTGTCTGTGCGCAGCGGTTAATCATCCGCATGTCAAACTGCTCGCTGATTATTATCATATTGCTCTGGAGCATGAACCGCCTATGGATATTGAAAGAGTATCCGGAATTGTTCATGCACACATTGCAACTTTAGAAGGACGACGTATTCCTTTAGCCGCTGATGATGGATACAGACAGATGTTCCACGCCATGAAAGCTACGGATTATACCGGCACCATCTCTGTTGAGGGGAAATGTGACAACCTGCTGATCGAAGGCCCAAAGAGCATTTCATTATTAAAAACAATGTGGGAAGAAGCATAATTCCTCTGTTTCTTCATCAGATGGACAATGCCTGGATAATCCCGATATCTACTGGCATTGTCCTCTTTCCATTGGATCTTCTTTCCATGTGAATTGTTTTCTCTCAATCATGCATTGGGTCAAACGCTTTGGACCCATGTTTTGTTTCATTTCCAATTGAGTACGGTTCGCTCTGGGCTGTACGACGATTCAAGCTGATTCTCTGTGTCACTCAGTCATAGTCCATATCTTTTGCCAAAGCACTGCATCCCGCGACTGAGAGCTCCCTTATATAAACAGGTTTCAGACGGGCTGGACTTTTTTACAATACAATGTCTTCCGACAGAATCATGTAAAAACACAGCCTGCAAGAATACAAGCCGAGAAAAATGGGTAGGGGATTGAATCAGGTATTTGCTCAAGAGATTTCTGTGTTTGGATTTGTACATATAGGATCGTCCTGATTTTTGGGAATCAAGGCCTAAGCACAACAGTCGAGACGGTTCATATAAGCAAAAAATTCTGCACATATGGGAATTGGCTTTGCTTACATATTCTGAAATGTATTGATGATGTCGGATATGGTAATAATAAGGTTTTAGATGATATTTTGTTTGATTTTCCTCTGATGTTTTTTATTTGCTTATACCGGATTGGACATCTTATGCTGTTCTTCTTTTCAGAAGCCATCTTACATCTGTATACTTTTTCTGAGCAAATTATGGCTGCATGCAGATGTTCTCTGACCCTAACAATTCAACACTCATTTCCAGTTGTATTGATGAAAAAATTGACCTATCTTGAAATATGCCCACTGAACCGGTTGCCATAAAGATTCTCTTCATCAGATAGAAGATGCAGACTTGAAATCCGTCAGGATTCATATACTCTCTGAAAAACCCATGTTATGAACTGAGAACCTGATGACAAGTACAATTATCTTCTTTATAAAGAACGCTGAAAGAAAACCTCATATATATTCTCACAGCAAAACACCCAAATGGAATTACAAGTATCCTGTACAGGTGTCTGGATGCTTGGATTTGCCTGTATCCGTGTTTTTAATGCGTTTTCAGGTTTCCAGAGGCCTCATCAGGTTCGTATCTCTTCAACTATTCGTAAAACCGTGGTTTAGCGAATAGTTTTATTGATGTCCCTATCCCAGAACGAATGCCTTTCAAGTCCAAATCCAGTAAAACTCAGGAATCATATGCGGATATCTGCATGGGTTTCAAACACTTGATTGTAATAAAAATTTCCCAACAAAAAAGGATGTCATAAGACATCCTTTTATCCTATTTTTTTATATAAACTTAGCATATTCGTATTACCGTCACGCTCATATGTCATATTGTCCATTGTTTTCTTTACCAGAAAAATACCTAATCCGCCAATTTCTCTTTCTTCCGCTGACTTTGTCACATCCGGATCCTTTTTCTCCAAAGGATTATAAGGAACCCCTTGATCCAAAAAAGTGAGTATACATGTTTTTGGATCTGCTTCGAACTCAAAGCGAACTGTTGCGTCTCCGGTTTTGCCGGTATAAGCATATCTTGCAATATTGCTGAAAATCTCATCGATAGCAACATCGATCTGCATCTGAGCTTTGAGAGGGCAATCCAGCGCTTCCAATTCTGTATCCACAAACGCAGTTACTTTGGGTATGTTTTCCAGCCTGGCTTCAAGTGTAATTTCTTTCAACTTGCACACTCCCCTCTCAGATAATCAGATCCCTTATATTCCAAACATAACATAGTCATATCATCAAATTGTGAAGCATCACCAACAAACGCATCTACTGCATGATGCATATGCTTCACAATATTCTCAGGACTATCGTTATTCTCCTGGAGAACGGCAAGCATACGGTCTTCTCCAAACATGGAACCATGCAGATCTGTTGCTTCAGGGACACCGTCAGTATAAAGGAATATTTGACTTCCAGGCTCCAAATCTACCGTATAAGAAGTATATTTGACACTGGACAAACCGCCAATAACGAAGCCATGCTTATCCCTGTAGATCTGATACTTTTCTCCGGCTTTCTTTATAATAGGATACTCATGACCTGCATTTGAAGCTGTTAACTGACCCTTTTTCAAATCAAGAATGCCCACCCATACGGTAACAAACATTTCCTCTTTATTCTGTAGACAAATCTGATGATTTACCGCTTCCAAAACTTTATCCGGCGTTATACCTGTCATGGTATAGTTCTGGACAAGCATCTTGGTTACCATCATTAGAAGTGCTGCAGGAACGCCTTTTCCGGAGACATCTGCCATTACAATGCCAAGAAGATCATGATTGATCAAGAAGAAATCATAAAAATCCCCACCGACTTCTTTAGCTGGAGTCATCGAAGCATATATCTCGATATCATGTCTTTCCGGAAATGGCGGAAATACACTCGGTAAAGCATCTGCCTGGATTTTTCTGGCTAAATCAAGCTCTGTACGGATACGTTCTCTCTCAGAAGCACTGCGGGTCAATTCAGCTTCATAGATGTTGAGATCATGTTCCATTTCTGCCATAACATGACTCAGGTTCTCAATTTCGTCGCCAGAATAAATGTTCAGATTTGAAAAATGACTTTCTGCAATTCCCTCACGTCTGTCTTTCACATAATTGCCAGCCGCTTGTGTGATCTGATTAATTGGTTCTACCAGATAGCGCTTGATGCGGCGCATGATAAAGAAGGAAACTATGATAAAAGACAGAAAAAGTCCAAGGCTGAATTGCAACAGGAACATCCGGATACCCAACCAAATATCTGCAATAGAAATGTCACACATAACATATCCCAGGATATCACCTGTCACATCATGGTACAAAGGAACACCACTTGTGCACAGCCATCCATACCTGGAATGATATGCGATATCATACAGCCTGCCGGTATCAGACCGTTTCAGATATTTGTTCAGCGTTTTGTCATCAATCTCTTCTACATATCCTGGATAGCAGCCAACTATGCTCGAATCGTCACAATCACATACGGTCAAAAAAACATGTGCCTCGCGATCATATATGCCAAAGTATATATCATTGACCTTCGTCTGATCTTTCAGCATGAGCATAATGCTCTGAATGGTATTGTAATCAGCAGAATCAAGGGCAGGTTTTCCACCCTGTAGATCAGCTTCC
>CAMNGW010000021.1 GCA_946538615.1 uncultured Clostridia bacterium | reverse complement strand
CTTCCCATTTTTTTCTGGCGGCTGACACAGGAACAGGTGGGCACGGGGCCTGCACTTCCTCCATGCCCGTCCCTCCAGCCCCTCCATTTTGAACGGCCCGCTTTCTGCACATGTTCCGGGGCTGCAGGGTTCATCTTTCCGGAACCGGTCCGTCAGCCTTCATACAGACGCATGGACATCCTACCATATGGAAAAAATGCATTCTTTCCTGTATAATTGCACAGTTCATTTACAAACAGCACTCACCCAAAAAAGTGCAGGGGCCCCTGCCTTCACCGGCACACTGCCCCCGCGCCATGGCCCGGAAAAGAGAGAAGAGAAAGCAGAGGGAAAGAGCCTATGACAAGGTTCAAAAAAGCCGGAAAAAGGATCGGCCCAAAGCATATCCTCTGGGCCGTCATCGCCATGCTCTGCATTGTACTGCTCATCGCCGCTTACCAGACCGGGCCGGTTGAGGAGCCCCTTGATGCGTTTCCCAGAACAGCTGGCGGTGTCACCGAGCCCATCATGGCCGGAGAAACTGTATCACAGCTGTTTGTTGCTGAGAAACCCCTCCTCGACCTGTCGTTCCAGGTCGCAACATATCAGGAAACCATCCAGGAGGGTTTCCTCCGGGTAAACATCGTCAGTGACGGCACAGGCGAGACAGTTTTTACCCGGGACATCCCGGCATCCGAGCTGGGTGACATCCGGGTTGTGCACATTCAGCCCCATCTTCCCGCCGGTACCTACAATGTGTATTTCACCCCGGAAGGCATTGAGGCGGACAAGCCCATCGGCCTGTATACGATCCATGAACCCTCATCCTTGGCGGGCTATATCCAGTACGATGATGAATATGAAGACTCTCTCTATCTTGGGCGCCTTTACAATCCCATGTCGGGCGGCGCACAGGCTGCCTTTCTCCGTATTGAGCTTCTCATTCTCGGCACTGTCGCAGCTGCTCTTCTCATTTGCGGCTTCCTGAAAGCCAGAAAAGCAAAGCCAGATACGCTGCGCCCGATTCTCCCGGCAGTCATCGGGTACCTCTGTTTTCTCTGTGCCGCGGCGGTTCTGTATGTCCGGTTCGGCGTGATGGTGAAGAGTGAATCCTTTTTCTTCATGAGGGACAGCCGCCTGCTTTTCTATGTCACGGCCCTGTTCCTCATGGGCGGCATCTTCTGCCTCCTGAAGGATTACAGCGAAGCCATTCTCGTGTTCCTCTTCAGTGTCAGCATGGTGCTGCTGTTCACCGATACGGCCTACAGCGCGGTCGATGAAATTGCGCATGCCGACATCATCGTCCGCCTTGCTGACACCTTCGCCTTCCCCAATGTATATGATAACTATGAAGCGGTCCAGGGCCCTGTGTCCTATTATCTCTCCGCTCTGCTGGTCGGCTGGCTGCCGGAGAGCTATATGTACCTGGGCGCAAGGACGGTCGGTGCCCTGCAGATGCTCCTCAATGCGCTTGTCATCCGGAAAACGCTGCAGGAGATCAGGAATGCCTTTCCCGGGGAGTATTCTGACCGGCTCACCCACATCATCTGGCTGCTTTTCTCCGTCAATCCCATGATCCTCATCCGCTTCGGAAGGGTTTCCAACGAACCGCTGGTGTGCCTGTTCAGCTCGCTTGCCATCTGTGGGGCCACAAAGCTTATCCTCCACGGGTACAACAAATATGCTCTTGGAAGGTGCACAGTCCTGTGTGCCCTGGCGTTTCTGACCAAGTCCACCTCCTTTGTCCTCTTTGGCCTTGTGTTCCTGGTCTGCGCCTATCATAAAAAATGGAAAGCCTTCTTTGTGCAGCTTGCCCTCTACATCATGATCCCTCTGCCGTGGTTCATCTCCAATTACATGACATACGGGGCGCTCACAGCCATGAAGGGCCATCTCGAATGCGTGCTGCCCATTGTCAATCCGGGTATGGCGCCGCCGGATGTATGGCGGGACCTGCAGCAGTACTTTTTCCATTATTTCCTTGTCCCGGAAGCCGGCAGCTGGTACGATGTGCCACAGTTTGAACACTTTGCCAACGCGCTCCTTCTCATCTTCCTTGAATCCGCCATCCTTTTCGGAACCGGGTACCTCGTACGCTTTGTGAAGAGCCGTCTGCAGTTCAGTCATTCCGTATCCGAGAAGGAAGACTTCCTTTTCATGACGTATGCCGCACTTCCGGCTGTCTCCTATGCCGTCCATATCATCCAGTCCTGTATGACCCTCAATCTCTCCACAGGGAACAACCGCTACGCCGTCATGCTCAACAGTGCCTTCTGCGGCCTTCTGCTTTTAGGGACCGCCCGCGTCACGAAAAAGCACAAAACACTTCTTGCCTTTTATCTCACCGGTTTCTTCTCCCTGGTCATTCTTGCTCTGATCTGCGGTTATACTGAAGTCATCCTCACAACGCCAGTCTGAAAATACATCCGGCCCCTCCCGGACCGTCAGCGAGGTACAGAAAATGGATAAGATCGCCGTACTCATCCCCTGTTACAATGAGGCTTTGACCATTGAAAAAGTCGTCACCGATTTCCGTCAGGCCCTTCCCGGGGCAGTTGTATACGTTTATGACAACAATTCCTCCGACGGCACGGCACAGATTGCGGAAAAAGCCGGGGCCGTGGTCCGCTATGAACATCAGCAGGGAAAGGGAAACGTGATCCGGCGCATGTTCGCGGAAATCGATGCACAGTGCTATGTGATGGCCGACGGCGATGATACCTATCCCGCCGCATGCGCGCCTGAAATGGTGGACAGGGTGCTAAACGGGGGCGCCGACATGGTGGTCGGGGACCGTCTGTCCTCGACGTACTATTCCGAAAACAAGCGCCCCTTCCACAATCTGGGCAATGCCATGGTCCGCAGGACAATCAATATCCTCTTCCACAATGACATCAAGGATATTATGACCGGCTACCGTGCTTTCAGCTACCGGTTCGTCAAATCCTTCCCGGTCCTTTCCAAAGGTTTTGAGATTGAGACAGAGATGACCATCCATGCGGTGGATAAAAATCTGTATGTCCAGAATGTGGTCATTGACTACCGGGACCGTCCCAAAGGCAGTGAATCCAAGCTGAACACGTATTCCGACGGGTTCAAAGTCCTTCTGACCATTAAGCGTCTCTTCAGGACGTACCGGCCCGGCGCATTTTTCGGCCTGTTCGCGCTTGCGCTTTTCCTGCTCGCCGTGGTCTTCCTGATCCCGGTCCTGATTGATTACAGGAACACGGGACTGGTCGAGCGCTTCCCCACGCTGATTGTCTGCGGTTTTGTCATCATCGCTGCGGTCCAGTCCTTCTTCTCCGGGCAGATTCTCAAAACCATCTACCAGAAGAACCGCCAGGATTTTGAGATGGACCTGTACCGTGTCACTGAAGATTACAAGACCAAAACAGGAAACAAATGAACCAGAAAAGGTACCCGGCAGATGGGACTGCATCCCCTGTGCCGGGTACCTCTTTTTCTTCCTCAGCCAGGACTTTCCGTCACATATTCTGCCCGGGAAAGGAGAGGGTCACGTCCCGTGCGGCGCACCTTTGTCCTCCGGCCATCGGTAGCGTCCCGTCAGTGCGCCTTCCAGAAAGGCCTGGGCCAGGGAACCCCCGAGGATCTGCTCCCTCGCCTGCTCCGGACTGAACCAGGCATAGCTGTCCACCTCCGTGTTGGCATGCACCTCTTCATTCTCCACCTGTGCAGTAAAGTTCAGCATCAGTGTGTTGGAAGGGGCAAAAAAATGGCTGTGGTTGAAGTGCGTCCCTGTCACGTGCAGCCCCATCTCTTCCCGGACTTCGCGGACAACGGCATGCTCCGCATCTTCGCCCCGGTCCACATAGCCGGCCACCAGGATAAAGCCCGGCCGTCCGTACTGCCGGATCAGCGCAATCCTCCCTGTCGCAGGACACATCACAATCATGCTGACAGCCGTATTGAAGACCGGGAAGCGGAAATCCCCGCATGCCCCGCAGTAAGGGACGTTTTTTCCTTCAGAAGGCAGATAGCGCATTTCCAGCTTTTCCCCGCACTGCATGCAGTGGAGCATCTGTGGTACCATTTCTTTTTCCTCCGTCTCTTGAAGTACCCATCACTTACGGCGCCGACGTTGAAGTGAGGGATTCCCCTGTGAGCTTCCTCCGCCGCGGCCCGGCCGCGGCCCGGGTGCTTCCCGCCCGTTGTTTGGGATGATTGTTTTGTACTGTAAATTCATGCTGTCCGGGTTGGTGCCGTTGAGCCTGGTTATGATATCCTGCCGATCGGAAGATGGAGATTTTCTGAGGCGCAGCATCTGCATGATGATTTCATGCATCGCCTGATCAGCCCGGAGAAAAACTTGCGGCCACCACCATGCTCTTTGCTTTTCAGGAGGGCGTACTGCACACCCGGTACCTGGCTTGGCGGCATGAATATGCCCGTGTGTTCATCATGTTTTTTTCTGAACTGCCATCTGATCCGGATGGCACAGGAACACAGGTTCCGCAGGCTTTCCTCCGGCATCGGTGCACAGGACATTGAACACAGGTTCCGCTGTTTTCAAAGAGGGGACCGGCACCTGTTTTTGCCATAACCGTTCATACCGGAAGCGTTTCCCGGAACAAGCAGAAAACTCTCATCCCGCAGCTGCGTCTCAGACCTGCTCAGAGGCCTGAGGCGCACCCCCGATGAGAGTTTTTCAAATGCCGCACGCCCCCCCTTCTCCCTGCCCATCCGGATGCAGAAAAGAAGGCGAGAGGCAGACTTCTCTTAATCTGTCTGTTCCCGTGTGTTTTTTCACTGACCGGCAAACACCTTGTGACTGACCGGATGCTCCGTAAAGCGCACCAGGTCCTCCGGAACGCCTGTCCCGAACGCCCTGTCCCCCACATTGAAAAAGGTGATCTTCTTCCCGGCCTCAATCATTTCGTTATAGACAGGCGCCACATAGAACTCCCCGTTCACACGGATGTTTTTTTCAATCATCTGGTGCGCATACTTTACGAAGTCGCTTCCCCGCCGGTAGTTGTAGATCCCCACGGTCGCTTCATTGGAAATGACTTCTTTCTCCCGAAGGAGCGTCACCAGCCGGTTTTCGTCATACTGTATATAGCTCCATTTGTTGTCCGTTGCATACAGCGTCATGATCAGGCCATCCAGGTCTTTCATGGCGCTGAGATACTGATTGATATCTATGTCCACATACTGATCGCTGTTGGCAATCATCATGGGATCATCATTGTCAATCCACGGCTCGGCAAGAAGCACCGTGCAGGCAGCGCCTTCGGTGACATGGTCAATCGGCACAACGACACAGCCGGGAGAGAAGGATTCCAGACGTTCCTTCAGGCCGTAATGGTCCAGATGTTCCTTCAGGCAGAGGAAAATAAAACGATGGTCACATGAGGGCGTGATATTCCGGATCACGTATTCAATCATAGGATGCCCATGGATGTCGATGAGCGGCTTGGGCATCTTATACCCGGCAAGGGCGAACCGGCTTCCCCGGCCGGCCATGGGGATCACAATATTCATCATAGAGAAGACCCTTCTTTCATCTTCAGCTTCCTTGCATATTCCTCAATCTTGGCGGGGGAGTAAAAGGAACTGTACTGTTCTTTCCTGACATCAAAGAATGCGATCTGCTTCCCCATCAGGATCAGTTCATTCACGGCTGAAGACAGATAATACTTTCCGTCCAGGTGGTTCTGTTTGAGGAGAACCTGCTTGGCTGCTTCCACAAAATCCTTCCCGTGGCGGAAATAAAAGAACCCTGTCAGAGCATCCTGCGACAGCGGTCTCTTCTCAGCCACTTCCACGACCCAATCCCCTTGTTTTTTCGCATAGCTGCACCGTGGATGGATGTTCCGGAATGTGATGATGCCCGCATCCGCGTTTTTGGAACGGAACGAGTCCAGGGCGATGCGGTAGTCCAGATCAATGACCTGGTCCCCGTTTGAGATCAGCAGAGGTTCGTCGTCATTGATGCTCTCAATCGCCATCAGACAGGTGCACAGTGCTCCCGCGGTCTGGTGACGCAGCTGGATCACTTCCGCGTCCGGGCAGAGGACCTTCACGGACAGGTCCAGGTGAAAGCGCTGACAGTCCTCCTGGGAAAAGACAAAGATGAACTGCTTTTCCGGCAGGGTATCGTAATCCTCAACAACCATTTCCAGAATGGTTTTATCCCCGATCTCATAGAGAGGCTTCGGGAAAAATGAGTCTTTAAAAAACGCAGACGTTCCCATGGAAGGAATCAGAACACGAATCATGAGCAACACTCCCGGATCTTTCGAACAATGTTCTCGTAATTGACATCATACACCGTGGCCACTTCCAGTACCGCAGCGCCGCTGGCTTTTCCTGCCTGGACACCCTTCGGATTGTCCTCAACCACAATGCACTCCTGCGCACTCAATCCCAGACGGGACATGGCGGTCAGGTACATTTCCGGATCAGGCTTCGCCTTTTTGACGTCTTCATTGGATACAATGAGGTCCAGATACGGCATCAGCCGCGCCCGGTTCATCATGAGTTCGATGGTGGAATGGATAGAATTGGAACATACCGCAATCTTGTACCCTTCATGATGCAGTCTGGAAAGCGCATATTCATGATGGAACATCGGATGGCACTTCTGATAAATCAGTTCCATCGTATAATCCTGCTTCAGCTGATTGATAAAGCCGTGCAGCTGTTTGGGCAAAAACTGGCCTTCACTGAGCATCTCCAGTTTCACCTTCGTCGGCAGGCCATCAAAGGTATGCAGATGATCATAGCGTGAGATCTCAACGCCGAAAAGTCCAAGAGCCTTGTTGAGTGCCTCATAATGCCAGTCTTTGGCATCAATCAGTACACCGTCCATATCAAAGAGGATGGCTTTGATCCTCTTTTCACTCATATACTTCACTCACTTCCCATTTTGTTTATCCAGTTTGGTAGTATAGCATGTCAGGACACGTTCATGCAATAAGATGGCCCACACAGGCCCAGTCCCGTGTCCGGGCGGCCGTTCCATGCTTGCCTTCCTCAGGCACACGTCCATCTGTGCTGGCGTTTCAGGCAAGGGGCCCGGTCTCACCATGGCCGCAGCATCTGCGGTCTCTCCCGCCAACCCATACAGTTAGACACTCAGAACCTATTGTCTTTGCTGAATCGAAATCCTATAATCTCCTGGTACCCACGGGAACGTTTCCCGGGGGACTGCCGCGCGGTCCGCGGCGCATGCACGAATGCAGTGCCGCCATGAATAAGCGCCGGTGCTTGCAGGTATCCGCAGATTGCAGGGTTCTGTTTCCGGACCGGAGGGGAAGAGCCTTCAGCCGGCCTGAGACCTGGGGGTTCCTGAACGTTTCCGCCTGTTCTTCCTGACAGCTGTTCCCCGGCCGGACGGCGCGTCCCGGCTGCGATGGCCGTGCGTATCAATACATATTTTCAGAAGGTATGCTGACATGAATCTTATCCGTCGTTTGGTCCAGAACCCTTATACCCGCGAAGTGCTTCACAGGACCGGACTGCTCACCAGAATCCAGCAGAAGGATTATGAGCGTCTTTTGGAGGCCAAGCATGACATTGACAGCCGCCTGGCCAAAAAGAAACAGACAGGCGAGCCGGTGAACGTTCTTTTTGTCTGTCACCGGCCCCAGCTCTGGCCCACACTGAAAGGTGTATACGATCTGTTCAAGGCGGATCCGCTTTTCCGTGTGCAGATCCTGGCTGTTCCGCAGAGGAACAAAATCAAAGGCCGCAACTACCGGCACAACCATTTTGAATCCGAGGGAGCCGAGGCGTTCTGGAAAGATGAGGGCTGCATAGAAGGATACAACTATGAAACCGGAGAATGGCTGGATCCGCGGACTCTGCACCCTGACTATGTGTTTTTCCAGCAGCCCTATAATGTCGCCCGGCCAGACTGCCTTCTGAGCAGTGAAGTTTCCTGCTATGCCAAGCTTCTGTACCTGACCTATTACGTCATGGTCGACCTGGATCCCCGTGCAGAGGAATGCACGCCTGTGGATTTCATGAAGGACCTCTCTTTTTACTTCGCACAAAACGAAGCTGACAGAGTCTTCGTAGAGGGAAGGCTTGCCAAGGGCGGCCCCAATGTCTGTCAGATACCGGTCACGGGGCACCCCCGTCTGGAACATATCCGCGATCATATCGGCGAATCATGTGACCTGTGGCACCATACGGACAGCTTCAAAATTCTCTGGACGCCCCGCTGGACAACCAATGAAGGCGCCTGTCACTTTTTCACCTACCGTCAGCCCCTGACCGCCTACTGCCGGGAGCACGGGAACATCGAACTGATGTTCCGCCCTCATCCCCAGGCCTTCAAGGAATGGCGGAGCACGGGTGAAATGACAGAAGAAGAAGAGCGCCTTGTCCGTGATGAATTCAACCAGGGAGATTTCCAATTGGACGAGTCCCGGAATTTCTATCCGCAGATGTTCACCTCGGATGTCCTTGTGTCGGATCCTTCCTCCATGATCATTGACTATTTCTTTACAGGCAAGCCAATCGTTTACTGTGCCAATCATGGCGTGAATGACAGCATCGTCGATGTGCTCAGGCCCGGCATGTACTGGGTCAATTCCTGGGAAGAGGCGGAGCATACACTGGATGAGCTGCGTGCAGGACGGGACCCGCTCAAAGACATACGCGCTGAATGCGCAAGACAGTACCAGGGGCAGGACGGCATCCGTTCTTCCCAGAAAATCTATGAAACCATACGGGCCGACGCGCTGAAATAGCCCCATATACCCGGGAAGAAAGCCCGGTATCATTCAGGAAAGGTCTGTTTCCTCATGTCTCTGAACCGGGAAGAATGTCTGGAGAGACTCAACGGTCCTGACGGGCTGGCTTATCTCCGGACGCTGATCAGTACCCAGGCGCTTCCGGAGCCTGGCCGTGATGTGAACAACCATATTCACACCACCTATTCCTTTTCGCCTTACTCGCCCACAGCCGCTGTATATTTTGCACGTGCAGCCGGTCTGAGCACCTGCGGCCTCATTGACCACGATTCCATTGCAGGCGCCGGCGAGTTTCTGGAAGCGGCGCGTGCTGCGCACATCGGCCCCACCATCGGTCTGGAATGCCGTGTCCTTTTCAGGGATACCCCTTTCAGCGAAAAGAACCTGAACACGCAGGATCAGAAGGGGCTTGCCTATGTTGTTCTGCACGGTGTGCCCCACGGGAACGTGTCGTACCTGAATGACCGTTTTGCACTTCTCCGGGAAAAGCGGAACGACCGGAACCGTGCCATGGTCAGGAATATCAACGGGATCATGGGGCGCTTCGGGATCACCATCGATTTCGACCGTGACGTTCTCCCCCTGTCCATGGCAGAGTGCGGAGGCACCGTCACCGAGCGGCATCTGGCCAGTGCCTTGTCCCTTCGCATGCTGGATCGCATCGGCAGGGGGCAGGAACTGGTCTCATTCATCCGCAGCGGGCTTCATCTTCCTATATCGCAGAAGGTTGAGGACCGTCTCCTCGACGGGCAGAACCCGTACATGATGTACGATCTGCTCGGATGGATCAAGAGCGAACTCATATCCCAGTTCTATATTGACGCGGTCGAAGAATGCATGCACGTACAGGATATGCTCAGGCTGGCGGAAGAGATTGGCGCCATCCCTGCTTACGCCTATCTCGGCGACGTCACAGCCAACATCACGGGTGACCGGCGCCTTCAGAAGTTTGAAGACGATTACCTGGACGATCTGGTCCCTTATCTTGCCCGTCTCGGTTTTCGCGCCATCACCTATATGCCCAGCCGCAATACAAAACAGCAGCTTTCAAAAATCCAGAACCTCTGCCGTGCCTATGGGCTGCTCCAGATCAGCGGGGAAGATATCAATTCGCCCCGGCAAAGCTTTGTCTGCGAGGCGCAGCGGGATCCCTCCTGTGCGCATCTCTACGATTCCACATGGGCCCTGATCGCCCATGAGTGGCTCTCCTCATCTTCTCCTGAAGAGGGATTCTTTTCAGAAAAGTCCATCTCAGCATGTCCGGATCTGGACGCGCGTATCCTCAGCTTTTCCGCCATCGGGCAACAGATGTTCCGGGATAACACCGGGACTTTCTCACTTTGAGTATGCCGTCGTATAAAGCGTTTTTCAACAAGGTCAGACCGGAGCCCCTGACCTGTTACTTTAGCCGGATGATCTGCAATGTTGTTTGCCCGGGGCGGTCTCCGGTCACCCAAAGCTTCTGTATCCGTCTTCTGAAACAGCCTGTCGTGCAGGAGCTGAAAATGATTTGCTTTATGGCCTCAAACTGTTATGCAGCTTGAGGCTTTCTTTCGGGTATTCAGCATGCCAATGGGAAAAGCCTGCAGCAGGACAGTTTTGTTGCTCTGTACTGGAAAACATGCTACAATTCAGACCGGTTCCCGATGAACCGGAGGAGGGGAGAAAGCATGGGAAGCAATGGAAAGAGCCAGGGTATGGAAACAGACAGCCGGACGTCTTTCGATATCACCGTGCTTGTCCTGACCTATCAGCCTTCCGAGGCTGCCCTGAGAAAGACCCTTCTTTCCGCTGTGCGGCAGAAAGGTGTTTCTGTGGAGATTGTTGTCTCTGACGACGGCAGCCGGGACAATCTGTTCGGGATGATCGAGCAGCTCTTCAGAGCGGAAGGGTTCACTCATTATCAGCTGCTGGAGCACCGCGAGAACAGAGGGACCATCGCCAATTACCTGGCCGGGCTGGAAGCGGCCAGAGGAATGTATACAAAGAGCATCAGTCCGGGGGATTTCCTGACAGGCCCTGACGTGCTTGCACAGTGGCTTGATGTCATGCGGCGCGAAGATTGGGGTTGGTCCTTTTCGGACGCGATTTATTATGAAATCCGCGGGGAGGAGATGTGCCTGCTGCCCACCCCGCCGTTCCCGGTTTACCGCAGACCCTATCTGAAGGGGGATACGCTCAGGCAGAGATGGAACTATACCGTTCTTGACGATGCCGCACTCGGCGCGACGATGATGGGAAAAACCGAGCTGAAGAAAATGTATGCACAGGAACTGCTGGGAACCGGGAATAAGTACGTGGAGGATTATATCTTCCGGCTGATGATGTTTGACGGGGTTCCCTGCGGGTATTATCCCAGAGAAACCGTGTTCTACGAGCACGGCACCGGCATCTCCAGCGGAAAAAGCAAAGAATGGAACGAGAGGATCGCAGCGGAGTTTTTCCGGATGAATGAATTGCTGCTCTCACGTACGTGCCACGACGCCTTCCAGGAGAAAATGCTCCGGCAGCTCAGAAAAAAGACTTCCTTTCCCGCGATGATGCGGATCCCGGGTAAACTGAGACGGTATCTCCTGTTCCAGATGATCCGCAGAAAGCCGGTCATGCATCCGGAAGAGACACTGGCGTGGAGAACGTCCTGCAGATAACTCCCCATTCATGGTGACGGACAGCCGGCGGCTCCCTGGGCCTGCAGGGTACGGTATGCGCATCCATCGCCTCAGCAGACCCTGATATGCATGGGCTGCCGGATGACGGAGAGGAGAAAGAAGAAGCCTTTCCGGACAGGCCGCAGAAGGCCTGTATGTCTCCCGTGCATATGGCGCATGATGCGCCTCTGATGGTGCTGCTTATGACGGAGCCGGTTGCATCAGCGATTGGGATGCATTCCTGCAGTATCTGCGGGAGCCTGATGGGGAAGAAAGCTGACTCAGGGCATGAAGGAAGAAGACGGGGAACGCGTGACTGACGCTGTCAGTCCGTTCCAGAGGCGATGCGCACGAGGGTGGGAGCATGAAGGTTTCTTTTCTGGTCACCTACTATAACCAGGCCGGCTATGTGAAGGAGAGCCTGGAGAGCATCCTGTCGGTCCACAAGCCGGAGGACTGGGAGATTCTGGTGGGGGACGACGGTTCACAGGACGATACGGTTCAAAGAGTACAGGCCTATGCGGACCAGTACCCGGACCATATCCGTGTGTTCACCATGCCAAGGGAACCCGGTGTCCAGCATGATGCGGTTCTCCGTGCCAGCGCAAACCGGCTGAATCTGCTCAGACAGGCAACAGGCGACTGCTTTCTTGTCATGGACGGGGACGACTGCTACACGGACCGCACCTTTGTCACCGAAGCGGCGGCCATCCTTGAGCAGCACAGCGGAATTGCGGCTGTGGCATTCGGATACAGGAAGTTCAGGGAAGGCACATGGGAAGATGTGGAAATGGCCAGGGCAGGCGCACAGGGGACGCTGGACCTCCGGGACTTCATCCGGAACCGCTATGTCCATGCCGGCGCCTGCGTTTTCCGCCGGAGCTTTTTCAGGGACGGGATCGAAAAACTGACCCGGTGCGGCTATTTTGATGACAACAACATTGTGCTGTATGCCCTCTCTTCCGGCGGGCTGTGGCAGGTGCCCCGGGCTGTGTACGGGTACCGTCAGAGCGGTCAGAGCGTGTACGGCTCCATGCAGGCATGCGAACAGGCGGTCCTGAACGTTCAGGGGCTCGGCGCCGACCTGTACCTGACAGGGGAGGCCCAGAAGCGGAACCTGGAGGCGCGGTATGCCCATCCTCTGGTGGCAGCCTATCTTTACCGGTACCGCCTGACGGAACTCCTGGGTGCAGATAAGGTCAGACGCTATGCTGAGGGCTGCGGCAGAACGGGCTTTGAAAAGGGCGTGAGGCTGCTGACTTACCACGAGCAGGACCAGTCTGCCAGGCGGGATGTTTCGCGTTGGATCCTTGGCATTGCCTTCAGGCACCCGTTGAGGGCCGGAAGTGCCTTTGTCAGGACGCGCCTTGCCTGATGGAGGACAGCGCAGAGATGGGGAAAGGAGAGGCAGAGTATGCCGATGGGCGGAAAAAGGCCCTGCCGAAGGACAGACCATTGAAAAGGCAGATAACCAGCGGAGTGACGCTTTCTTTTATTTCTCAGGCGATTGCGATTCTGTGCGGCCTTGTCTATATGCCGTTCATGATCCGTATCCTGGGACAGAACGAGTATGGCCTCTACCAGCTTGTCCAGTCCGTAGTCAATTATCTCAATCTGATGAATTTCGGCTTCAGCGGGGCTTATATCCGTTTTTTCTCAATGGCCAGAGCACGGCAGGATGAGGATGAGATCGCCAATCTGAACGGGATGTTCCTGCGGGCATATCTGATCATCGCACTGCTTTGTCTTTTGGCGGGCGGAATCCTTCTGGGGAATATCCGTATTCTGGGAGAGCACCTGACGGAGGCTGATTACGGTACGGCCCGGGTGCTTATGACGATCCTGGTGATCAATCTGGCGGTTTCTTTTCCCAACAGCCTGTTCACGGTGTTCCTGTCGGCCAACGAGCAGTTCGTTTTTCAGCAGTCCGTGAATATTCTGATCAATATCCTGATGCCCCTTCTGAACCTTCCTCTGCTGTATCTTGGCATGGGATCGGTGGGCCCCGTCAGCGTGACGCTCGCCCTGACCTGCGTGAGGCTTCTGCTGAACATGCTTTTCTGCTTCAGGAAACTGCATATGCGGATCCATTTCTTCTATCGGGACCGGGCGGTTTTCCGGACGCTCGTGGGATTCACATTTTTCATCTTTCTGAGCGATGTCGTGGACCAGATGAATTCCAATGTTGACAAGTTCCTGCTCGGACGCATGATGGGCACGGCCCCGGTTGCCGTCTACAGTGTGGGCTATAATCTGTGCACGTACTATACGATCGTGTCATGGATCATTCCTGAGATGTTCATCCCCATGGCAAACCGCATGGCCATAGAAGAGAAGGACGACAGGGGACTGACCGAGCTGTTCACGCGCATTGGCCGCTACAATAACTACATCCTCCTCCTTGTTCTGACCGGCTTCATCCTGATGGGCAAACCGTTCATCCGTCTGTGGGTGGGAGAAGGCTATGAGCTGTCCTATTACGTGACAGTGATCCTGATGCTTTCAGCCTACATCCCTTCCGTTCAGACCCTGGGCGTCAATATTCAGAATGCCAAGGATATGCACCGCCCACGCTCCGTCATCTACTTTGGGGTGGCCTGCGTGAATGTTGTGGTCAGCATCGGACTGATCAGGCGCTGGGGCGTTGTCGGAACGAGTCTGGGCACACTGTGCGCCGTTCTTCTGGGAGCGGGTATTTTTATGAACATCTACTATCACCGCCGGATCGGACTGAATGTCCTGGCTTTCTGGCGCGGTGTGCTGAGATGGACGGGGATGGCTGCGCTCCTGTGCCTGGCCGTGTTCTTTGTGATGCGCGGCGTGGAGATCACCACCTGGTTCCAGCTGGGACTGTATGTCCTGGGATATACCTGCATCTATGGCACGCTGCTCTGGTTCATAGGGCTGAGGCGGAAGGAGAAGGAGGCAGCGGGAGCGGTGCTGCAGGACCTGCTTCACAGGGGGAAGGGGACACAGGGAGAAGCCTGATCCCCGGCTTTTCCCGGACTTTCCGGAAAGAGGACAGACATACGTGAGCGGATACGTTTCTAAAAAAGGACAGAACACAACGCAGGGGAAAGGAGCGCGATCAGGGTGCAGAAAACGGTAAAATCGTGGCTTTTATTCATTGCATATCTGGTCGTTGCGGTCATCATCGCACTGGACTTCAGCAGCAGGCTGGCAAAGATGGACCCCTATGCGATGATAAGGCTGAACACAGATGATGAAGATCAGCTGGTGGCCGTGGAAGAGGGGAAGACGATTGTCCAGACGCTGAATCTCCCTTCCGGGGCCTCGGGGCTGGCGCTGCTTGTGGATACGAAGGACGAGTATCAGGCAGGGCGCCTGATTCTCACCCTGACCGATGCGCAGACGGGAAGCCTTCTTGCAGAAAAAAGCTGCAAGCCCTCGGACCTTGCCAATGAAGGCAGAGTGGACCTTCTGTTCGATGCGGCTGCACAGCGGCTGTGCAGGCTGGAAATCAGGGCCGTGGGCGGTCCTGTGATGGTATCGCTGCGGTCCACTTCGTTCGATTCGGTCCCGGAAGGTGACATGACAATCGGCGGTGAGAAGAAGGCCGGGGACCTGATCCTCCGCAGCATGGAGCCCCGGCCGGTCCGGTTCGCATTCGTGCGGATCGTGTTTTGGGTGCTCTTCGGGCTGCTTGCGGTGTGTGCCCTTCTGATCCTCCGCAGCGGCCTTTCTCCTGCGGGACGGTTTGCTGTTCTGGCTCTGGCCATGGGCATGGCTTTCCTTGTGAGCATTACACCCCTGTCGGTTCCGGACGAACAGACGCATTACGAAGCGGCCTACAGGGTGTCCAACCTCCTGCTTCTGCGCCCGGAGACGTATGACGGAGGGAATCCCGCCTATTTTGATTATTCGCGCTTCTCGGGACAGTACAATGTCGGGAGCGCTTACGACCGCATCTGCGAAGAGATCGGGCGGCCTCTGCCCGCTCCGGAGCAGGAGGGGAAAGGTTTCTACGGGAGCGTGGCGTTCCCTGTGATGTACCTGCCCCAGGCCATCGGCCTTGCCGCAGGTCAGCTCCTGGGGCTCAACATGGTGATGACTTTCTGGCTGGGACGGTTTCTGAACCTTCTGTTCTACATTCTGTGCTGCTACTTTGCGATCCGGCTGACCACCCGGTACGGGCTGATGTTCAGCCTCACGGCGCTGATGCCCATGGCGCTGCAGCAGGCGGCATCTTTCTCCTATGATGGCTTTGTCAACGGCGTGGGCCTGCTGCTGCTGGCGCTGCTCTTCCGTGCTGTGGATGGCAGGGGCGCGATGCGTATCACCCAGACCGGTTCCATCGTGCTGGCAGGGACGCTCCTGGCATGTGCCAAGCCGATCTATCTGCCGGTCATGCTTATGATGCTGCTGATCCCTTCCTCACGCTTCAGGAGCGGGAAACAGCGATGGGGCATCCTGGCGGGAAGCATCCTGCTGGTCTTAGGCGGGATGATCATCACGAGACTCGGGGGCATTCTGGCCGTGACGGCATCCGGTACGGGGGGGCAGGATGTTCAGATGCCCGAGACCTATTCGCTGGGACTCATGCTCAGCCAGCCGCTGAAGGTCATGAACATGGCCTACCGTACGCTGCGCATCCAACTGGACGGGTGGATCCGTCAGGGAATCGGCTGCCTGCTCAGCGGCCTGACGCTCGAAATCAAGGGATGGAAGATCGGCATCATGGCATGCCTGCTGCTCCTCTCCACCATGGTACGGAAAGATGACGAGAAAGAGCCGGGCATGGCTGAGCGGTTCCTTTGCCCTGCCATTTTTGCCATGACGGTCGCTCTGGCGATGGTGACCATGCTTATGGGATGGACGCCCCTGGATGCCGACTGGATTCAGGGCGTTCAGGGACGCTACCTGGTCCCTGTGCTGCCCCTTCTGTGGCTTGTCATGCGCTCAAAGCACATCACGGTCAGTGAGCAGCTGGAAAAGCCGATGATCCTTGGCATGGCGCTTCTTCAGATGACGGTGATCTGTGAGGTGCTGCGCTATACAGCAGCAAAATGAAGCGCATCGTGCTGACAGCCCGCTGGAACGGAGGATTCACCTATGGCTGTTGTTTATATCTTATCCCTCGCACTGCTCTTTGCCGGCATGATGATGGTCAGGAAAAGTGAAGCGCGTCTCAACGGAGTGGTCTGGCTGTGCTGCAGCGTACTTATGGTGATGGCCTGTCAGGTCTTCTGCGGAGGGGTGCTGGGCCTTGTGGGGGTGGAGATCACCCTCACGGTTATGGGCATTGCGAATCTGGTGTGCTCCGCCCTTTGTCTGGCGGGGATCCTGAGACAGGGAAGGCAGACCTACCGTTTCCCTTTGTGGGACGTGGTCTCTGCGGTCCTGATCACGGGGATGGTTGCCGTGTTTGCCCTGGTCCGCTACGGTACGGACCTGCACATTTTTTCTGCCAGCGTGGATGGGGCTGTCCATGCAAGGTACGCCCAGACGGTTGCCCTTGAGCACCGCTTTGAGATGAACCTTTTTTTCACGTCCCTGATCGATGGCCTGATGATGCAGTGCGGCATGGAACTCTTCGGGATGCGCGCTTTCGACCTGTATCATGTGTTTGTGCTGGGGGAAATTCTATTCACCTGGCTTGCGGCGATGACCTTCTGGAGTCTGGTGAGGGTCCGCGTGAAGGAAGAAAAGCCGCGCTACACCCTTCTGCCCCTGCTGCTGACTCCGCTGTACTGGGCAGGGTACCCGCTGTATTCGACGCTGTTCGGCTTTTCCTATCTGAGCATGGTGGTGTGTCTGATCACCGTGCTGCTCCTGCTCCTGGATCAGTACCTGCGCAATGCTCTCCGGCCCCTGCCGGCGATCGTGGGGATGAACCTCCTTCTGTTCGGCGTGTTTGTGAGCTACACGATGTTTGTCCCGGTCGCCTTTTTCGGCACGTTTCTGTCAGTGGGATTCAGCATGTGGCGCAAGGACAGGAAACACCTTTTCTGCCGCGCCAATATCCTGCGCATGCTGGAAATCTTCCTGCTTCCATCGGCCCTTGGCATGGCTTATTCGTATGTGGATCTCCAGGCTGTGACGCCGGGCGGGCTGATCTCCTGGAACGGCGGATGCTACAATGACCTCTATGCCAGTTTTGTGATTCTGGCGCCCCTGGCCATCATTGGCATAGGGATTCTGTGCAAGCGCAGGGAAGGAACCTTTATCCTGCCGGTGTTTGCCATTCAGCTTCTGATGATGGCCGTGATGATCCTTGGCCTGACCATGGGAAAGGTTTCGATCTATTACTGCAGCAAGAACAACAGCGTGATGTGGCTCCTGGCCTGGGTGCTGACGGCGGAGTGCATGCTTTTCCTGACGGAGAGGTCCAGAGCGGGCGTGCTGTTCCCCTTTTTCTTCTACGGGCTTCTTTTCATGGGCAGGTTCGGGGACCGCTGGATCGAAACCCAGGCGGCGCCGCAGGCGCCTTACAGGGTGTATACCTCAGCCTTCATGGACCTGCCGGTGCTCAACAGCAGTTATGCCCTGATCCCCACCGAGATGGATGCCCAGACGATGGAGCTTTACCGTTATGTGGATGAACACTGCCCTCAGGGCGAAGTGGTGCACATGAGCGCGCCGCTGCAGAGTGTGTGGTTCTCCACGCTTACCGGTCAGTCCAACAACCTGATCGCAGGGACTGCGGAAGACCTCAGGGCAGAAGTGGAAGGCGGCGCACCGTATGTCTGCGCGTGCTATGCCTCGGAGATCCTGGATGCGTGCAGCGGCTACCTGGACACACTCGATGTGGTCTTTGAGAACGAGGCGGGACGTCTTCTGCAATGGAAGCCGGGCACGGAAACGGGACAGGAGAGCGGATCATGAGCAGGGTAACAGTCATTGTTCCCGTCTACAACGGTGCGGACCATCTCCTGCGCTGTCTGGAAAGCCTGAGGGGACAGACGTACCAGGCGTTTGACATCCTGGCGATCAATGACGGGTCAAAGGACCGGTCCCAGGAGATCCTGGAAAGCTTTCAGGCCTCATTCCAGGCGGAGAGGATCCGCGTGGTTTCGCGGGAAAACAGGGGTGTCGCGAATACGCGCAATGAAGGCATTGAGCTTGCGGACACTGAATATATCGCGTTCGTGGACCAGGATGACTTTCTGGCTGCGGACTACCTGGAAACCTATGTGGCAGCGATGGACCGGGATCAGGCTGACATGGTGTGCGGAGGCTATCTGCGTTATGACCCGGTCAGAAAGCGTACGCTGAGACGGGTCTCGCCCGTGGACGGCCCTTTTGCAAGGTATGTGGTGACGGCCCCGTGGGCGCACCTGTTCCGGACCGCGTTTCTTGATGAGCACCCGGAAATCCGCTTCCTGGATACTGCCCTGGGGGAGGATGTGTACTTCACCATGATGGGGTATGCAGCCACGGCCCGGGTGACGACGATTGCCTATGACGGGTACTACTGGGTGGATAACCCCCGGTCTCATTCCAATGCACATCAGAAAACCATCCAGAAAGGGATTGACCCGTTTATCCTGCTGGATGCGCTTGAGGCCCATCTGCCGTCCCCCGGTGCCATAGACGGAGAAACGCTCGCGTATTTCATGTTCCGCTATGTTGTCTGGTACCTGCTGTATACTGTCCGGCAGTCAAGCGTGGAAGAAGTCGGGAAACAGTACCGCAAGCTGATGGCCTGGCTGCAAGCCCACTATCCGGGTTTTGAGCGGAACCGGATGATCTCCCTTTTCGGCCCCAAAGGCGAGCCGGTACCGATCCGGGCCAGCGTCTGGACCTTCCGTGCCCTGTACCGGTGCGGGCTGATCCTCCCGGTACTGCGGTGCCTTGCCCGCAGAGAAAAAGGAACAAGGAAAACCAGCGAGACAGGAGACAGAAAGTGAAGACTTTGGTGATAGTACCTGCGTACAATGAGCAGAAGAACATTGAGCAGACGATCCGGGACCTGCGTGCCCATGCAGACGGTGCGGGTTATGACATCCTCGTGGTGAACGACGGGTCTGAGGATGAAACGCTGGCGGTTCTGAAGCAGCTCGGCGTCGGTTACCTGAACCTTCCGATGAACCTTGGCATTGGCGGAAGCGTGCAGGCGGGCTACCGCTATGCACTCCAGCACGGGTACGACATCGCAATCCAGTTTGACGGGGACGGCCAGCACCGGGCGGAGTATCTGAGCGCACTGATGGAACCGGTGGCGTCCGGAAAGGCAGATATTGCGATCGGGTCAAGGTTCCTGCAGAAAGAGGGTTTTCAGTCCAGCGGCGCGCGGCGCGCGGGGATCCACTTTCTCAGCGCACTGATCCGCCTTCTGTCGGGCGTGCGCGTCCTGGATGTCACCAGTGGAATGCGCGCCGTGAACAGGGAGTACATCAGGGTGTACGCTGAGCAATATGCGCAGGATTACCCGGAGCCTGAGGCGATTCTCTGTGCAGGCATTCACGGCGCGCGCATCTGTGAAGTCCCCGTGCAGATGCAGGAGAGAATGGGCGGAAAGAGCTCCATCAATTTGGTCAGGAGCATCTATTACATGATCAAGGTCACCTTGGCCCTGCTCATCAGCAGGATGAAGCTGCATGGCTGAGTGCACAGCGGGGAACGGAAGGAGAGAACTCGAATGATGACGTCAAGGCTGCAATGGTTTGCCATCGGGGCAAGCCTGATTCTCCTGATCGGGCTTGTGGACCTGGTCAGAAAGAACCGCATGGCGCTCAAGTATGCCCTTCTGTGGCTGTTCAGTGCCGTGCTGATGCTGATCCTGGCCATCTTCCCGGAGACACTGGAAAAGGTATCGAGCTTTATTGGCGTCTTTCTTCCGGTCAATGCACTGTTTGCGATCCTGCTGTGCTGCGGGCTGATGCTGATGATTTCCTTCTCGGTGATTGTTTCGGGAGAGCACAGGGCAATTGTGAGGCTGACACAGGAGGTCAGTCTGCTGGAAGAACGTGTGCGTCAGCTGGAAAGCGAACTGGCTGAAGCACAGGAAACAGAGGAAAAGGAACATGACTTATCGTACTGAGGATCATACCTGGGCGGTATGCGCTTATGGGGACACCCCGTACCTGGAGGAATGCCTCCGTTCCCTGAAGGCACAGAAGGTTCCAAGCGGGATCATGATCGTGACATCGACACCCTCTGAGACCATCCGCAGCCTGGGCGAGCGCTATGGGATACCGGTCCATGAGCACGCGAAAACGGGCTCGATCGGGGGAGACTGGAACGCGGCGTATGATCTTGCGTCTACCCCGCTTGTTACCCTGGCCCATCAGGACGATGTGTACCATCCGGACTACACCGGAAAACTGCTGGAATACGTCAACCGGGCGACGGATCCCATCCTGTTTTTTACAGACTATTATGAGATCCGCGGAGAGAAAAAGGCGTACGCGAACAGGAACCTCCGGATCAAGAAGATCATGCTTTTTCCGCTCCGGAGCCGCCTGTTATGGAAAAGTCGTTTTGTGAGACGGAGGATTCTCTCCCTGGGCAGTCCCATCTGCTGTCCCTCGGTCACCTATATCAGGCCGAGGGCGGGACAGACGGTGTTTTCCACAGAGCTGAAGGTCAGCCTGGACTGGGACCAATGGGAGAAACAGAGCCGGAAACAGGGATCGTTTGTCTACTGTCCGGTTCCGCTGATGGGACACCGGGTCCATGGGGAGAGCGAGACCACCCGGATGATCGCCAGCCATGCACGTGAGAAAGAGGACCTGATGATGTTCCGGCGCTTCTGGCCGGAGTCCGTGGCCGGATGGCTCGTCAGGCGCTATGCCAAAAGCGAGGATCAGAACCAGGTCGGTTCCTGAGTAAAGGAGGGCATCGGGATTGCGGGTGTTGATCGTTATTCCCGCTTACAATGAGGCTGAGAACCTCGAGCAGGTGGTGGAGGAACTCCACAGGAAGGTCCCGGAGTATGATTATGTCATCGTCAATGATGGCTCTTCCGACCGGACAGGGAGCCTTTGCCGGCAGCGTGGGTTCCATATGCTGGAACTGTCGGCCAACCTTGGACTGACAGGTGCTGTACAGACGGGTTTGCGCTATGCCATGGAATCCGGCTATGACGCAGCTGTGCAGATCGATGGGGACGGCCAGCACGACCCTGCCTACCTTCCTCAGCTGGTTGAGCGCATGGAGAAGGAAAACCTGGATATTGTAATCGGCTCAAGGTTTGTGGAAAAAAAGCGTCCGAACACGGCGCGCATGATCGGGAATGCGATCATTGCCTGGGCGATCCGCGCGACCACCGGGAAGGTGATCTCAGACCCTACTTCCGGCATGCGCCTGTACGGCAGGCGGGTCCTCCACGAGATGGCGTACGGAATGAATTACCGGCCGGAGCCGGATACCATTGCCTTCCTGATCCGTCAGGGAGCCAAAGTGGGTGAGTGCCAGGTCACCATGCGTGAGCGGACCCGGGGAGAGAGCTACCTGGGCTTTACGCAGTCGATCCGGTACATGATTCAGATGTGCATGAACATCTTCTTTATTCAGTGGGTCAGAAAGAAGGAGTGTCTGACATGTCTATCGTCCTGAGGCTATTGCTGATTGTGGGGTCGATCCTGACGGGCACCTACGTGCTCAGGCGCGTGCGGCAGAGCAGGATGCGGACCGAGGATTCCATCTTCTGGCTGCTGTTTGCCGCGATCCTGGTCATCCTGGGACTGTTTCCCGGACTGGCCACGTCCTTTTCGGAGTGGCTTGGCGTGATGAGCGCCGCGAACCTTGTTTTCCTCGTGATCATTTTTCTGCTGATCATGAAGATCTTCCTCATGGATGAGCGGATCTCACGCCTCCAGGAACAGATCACACGGAATGTGCAGAATGCCGCGATCGAAAAGCTGAAGCGTGAGGATGGACCGGAGCGTGCGGAGAGTGACGGTATGCATTCTGGTACCGGGGCACCGGACCATGGAGGAGCGCTTTCCGGCCGTGGCGAGCCCTCCTGAACAGGATGATCCTGAAACGGGTCCCCGCTGCATACCGGGGACGTATCATGAGGGACATGCTTATCATCTGTGACCGTTTTATTTTTTCCTGTGACCGCAGGTCCGGGATCTTTCAGGGTTATATATGCTGAAGCGGGAGGGACTGCCTCGAAGAGAAGGCCCCTCCCGATCCGGTATCTGCCGCTGTGTGTGCTGACACGCTGGCAGGATCTGCTGTGAACGGCTGAACCGGAAGAAAGGAGGAATACAGCATCTGTCTGCATGACTGGTTGTTCGGCAGGAACGTTCAGCCCCAAAAGAGGGCTTATATCTGGAACCTCGTTTCTTCCATCGTCTATTCCCTGCAGTCGGCTGTTCTTCTCATGGTGGTGACCCGTGTGGACGGCCTGAAGACAGCAGGCATCTTTTCGGCGATTTACGCCATTACACACACGATGGCATCTCTTGGGAGCTACTCCATGCGGACGTTTCAGGTTTCGGACCAGCGGGAAGAGTTTTCCTTTCCCACATACTTTTCCTCACGCGTCGTGACCGGTTCTCTCATGGTGATTGCCTCCCTGGCCTATGGGTTTTACCAGGGCGTGAGCATCCCGGACATGCCGGCCGTTCTTCTCTTCTCTTTGTACCGCGCGGTGGAATGCGTGGAGGACGTCTACCATGGAGAAGTGGAGAAACATCAGCGGCTGGACGTTGCCTCCCTGATTGTGGCTGTGCGCGTGATCGCCGCAACGGCGGTATTCAGTGCAGTGTTTGCGCTTACCCGCAGTCTGAACCTCGCATCCTTCGCGCTGGTCCTCACGGCTCTCCTCCTTGCATGGGTTCTGAACCGGACCGCGCTGAAAGATTTCCCGGAGATCCATGCCGGGTGGGACCATCGTCATGTGCTGAGACTGCTCGTCGTGACATTCCCGATTTTCATCGGAGCGATCCTGTATAATTATCTGGTTAATATGCCGAAGCTGACCATCTTCCGCGTGCTCAACGAAGAGACGCAGGCACTGTTCAACATTCTCTTCATGCCCATCTTTGTGATTAATGTGCTGAGCCAGTTTATCTACCGTCCCCTGGTTGCACAGATGGGAGAATGGTGGAGCAGGGGAGAGCGGAGAGAGATGGGAAAGGCCGTGCTGCTGCAGAGTCTGCTGACGGCCGCGCTTGCCGGGGCGGTCGCGCTCGGTGCGTATCTCCTGGGGTGCCCCGTGCTGGGGTTTGTCTACAGCGTGGATCTCCGGGGAAACGAGCTGTTCCTGGCGGTACTCATGCTCTTTGGCGGGATAGCGGCACTGGATACTTTCATGAGCGTTGTGCTGACGATCATGCGATTGCAGAACAGCATCATCCTGGCCTATGTGTGTGGTTTTGTCCTGTGCACAGCGACCATTGAGCCCATGATCCGGGCATGGGGCATGTGGGGAGCCGGCCTGGCGTACGGAAGCACCATGACCCTGATCCTGATCGTGTTTATTGTGACGTATGGACTGGGTATGCGGCGGGCACGGAAAGAAGGATTGACGGAACGGCAGAAAGGGAAAAGCGCATGCGAAACATCCTGATGCGCCTGATGAGTTTTTTCAAAACGCTGATTTTTGAAAAAGGACATCTCATCTACTGGCTGAACCTTCCATTCTATCGTTCGGACATCATGCGCCTTTCCAGACGGAAGCCGCATGAGAAGATCCGCGTGGGTTTCATTATCCAGGTACCTAACAACTGGTCTGTTCTGGAACCGGTCTACCTGGCCGCTCAAAAGCAGGAAGGTGTGGAACCCGTTATTCTGCTTATGCCTGAACTCGAATTCAAATGGTATGTCCGTCTGGAACGGGTCTGCTGGGAAGAAACTTATGTCTTTGGCAGGAAACGGTTCGGCGATGAAGCGGTCAGACTGTACCGTCCTGAGGACGGCGGATGGGTGGATCCTGCAGAGCTGGAGCTGGATTACATTTTCCTGCCCCGGCCTTACGAAACCTACCTTCCGAAGCCTTACAGGGCCAGCAGCCTGCGCAGGCTGGCAAAAGTCTGCTATGTGCCGTATTCATCGCCTCTTCTGGACGATTACAAGCTTCTGTACAACACACATTTTATCCGCAATGTCTCCATGATTTTCTGCGAGAAACAGTATTCGTACGAATATGTCCAGAAAATGCTGGCCCCGACCCTCCGCAGCGGGGAACAGAAAGCCTTCTGCACGGGTTTCCCCAAGTTTGACCTGAATCGTGAAGGCGCCGGTCTGGAGAGTCAGATCTGGCCCAGAAAGCGGACGGAGAGCACCCAGAGGGTGATCTGGACGCCGAGATGGAACATGGATCCGGGCCTGGGGGGCAGCAGTTTCATGCGCTATAAGGACAGCATGCTCCAGTGGGCCGCATCCCATCCGGACAGGGATCTGGTTTTCCGGCCGCATCCTCTTGCGCGGGAAGGGATCGTGGGCGGAGGCTATATGACGGAAGAGGATTGGGAGAGCTGTCTGGAGGCCTTCCGCCAGGGGGTGAACACCAGTCTGGACCTCACGCAGACCTATTATGATCTCATGTGGAGTTCCGATGTGCTCATCAGCGATGTTTCCTCCATGGTGATGGACTATCTTCTGACAGGGCATCCTGTCATCTACTGCCGGACGCCTGGACCCGGGGCGCCGTCTGATGCACCCTGCTTTGCCATCCGGGACCTGCTCCCGGGACTGTATGTGGCAGGGGATTTTGGTGAGGTTGAATCCATTCTCGAACAGCTGCACAGGGGTGAGGACCCGAAACGCCAGAACCGGATTGATCTGGCTGCCCGCATGCGCAGGGATGGCAGGATCAGTGAGAAGATCATCAGCCTGCTGATGGAGGACGCTGAAGAATGGAGACGCAAAGGGAAAGGAACATGACGGTGGATGCTTATGTGCAGAACGTACAGGCAGAGGAACCGGTGTCTGATGGGTGAACGTTCACGCTATGGCAGTCCCGGCGTGCCGGAGACTGTAAGGCCGCACGATATCTGAGCCCCCAAAAGCACTATTGCGTGAGACATCATACCCAAACCCGAAAAACCGTGGAAAATTCCACGGTTTTTCTTAGTGTGCCGGGCATGGTACACGGGCAGTTACTTTCAAGCACAGCGAAACGGAAGCTGCTGTCAGCAATGACAGGAGAGTGAGGAAGCGGAGCAAAGCCGGAGAGCCTGCGGACAGGAACCGGATCAGGGCCAAGCAGTGAGTAAGGCTGCTGAACAAACCGAAACCCGAAAGGTAAACGCAGAACCGGAGCAGTCGAGCCGGAGGTTGTGCGGCATACGTCTTTCCCCGGGAGGCCCGGTCTGAAGGACGGAGTGGAAGGCTGAGAGAAACCGGGTGCGACAAAAAGTGCAGTGAACGGGAGTCAGCTGAGGCCATAGCACCGGGAACACATAACCGGGAAGGACATCGTAACAATGCGAACCGCTGTAAGCAGGACAGGAACATTCCGGAACCGGAGATAAGCCCAACAAATGATGTGAAGTTGAGAGGGTAAAGGCAAATTCAATGTGGTCACCAACTTATGGAGACCACATGCTGCCCGCAGGGAAAGGCGTGGAAGGAGCGCAGCCCCCGTGCCCACCTGCTCCTGTGTCAGCCATCTGAAAAAATGGGAAGA
>CAMNGW010000020.1 GCA_946538615.1 uncultured Clostridia bacterium | reverse complement strand
TGCGTGCTACCCGGACGTATGCGTTTGAAACCTGTCCGAAGTTCTGCCCGCGCTCCTGCGCTTCATAGATCGTAACAGTAATGGCAATCTTTTCAACGTCAGCGGGCACCTTGGTAAAATCAATGAAAAGTGTTTCATCGTCCCCGCCCGAACCGCCTGCAAGGCTGTCGCCGGTATGTGTCACAGAGCCGTCCGAGCTCTGCAGGTTGCCATAGAAAATGAAATCTTCATCCTTGCGGACCTTACCATTTGCACCCAGCATAAAAGCCGACGCGTCCAGGTCAAAGTCAGCACCGCCATCATAACGGTTTGTGTCCCATCCAAGTCCTACAAGAGCAAGCTTGACCCCTTTGTCCAGGCTTACGCGCTGGCCTTTTGAAAGATTCACTGCCATTGGGTTACTCCTCCTTCTTTCACTCAGCGATAAAGCTGAACCAGGTTATCCAGACGGCTTGCTTCGCGCACACCCTGGCCAACCGCATTGAACTTCCATTCGCCATCTTTGCGGTAGATCTCGCCCACGATCATGCCTGTCATCCCGCCGTAATCTTCCGTCAGGTTAAAACGGCAGATCTCATTGCGGTTGCCTGCATCCACGATCCGGATAAAAGCATTGCGGATCATGCCAAAATGCTGTTTGCGCACTGTGCCATCATAAATATTGACAACAAAAACCAGCTTGGCGATGTTGTCAGGAAGCAGAGAAAGGTCCACCATGATCTGTTCGTCGTCCCCTTCGCCGCCACCTGTCAGATTGTCCCCCTGGTGGACAATGGCGCCAGAGGGGTGACGGAGATTGCCAAAATAGATCAGGCAATCCTTGATGCCTCCGACCACTTTGCCGTCACTTCCGCAGAGAATCACGGAAGCGTCGCAGTCGATATCCTGGGGCTTTGGCGCAAAGAAGCCGCGCTTCTGCTGGACTTCGTCCCAGCCGAGGCCCACCATGATTTTTTTGAGTCCCGAACCCGGCTTGACCAGGCTGATTTTCTCACCTTTTTTCAGATTCACTGACATATTTGGCACCCCTTTCCATTCTCATCTGTCAGACATTTACACCATAGTTCCTGCACAGGGCTTCCAGACCGCCCTGGTAGCCAGAGCCAACCGCATTGAATTTCCATTCGCCTCCATGGCGATAGATTTCCCCGACAACCACGGCTGTTTCAATGGAGAAATCTTCCTCAAGGTCATAGCGGATCAGTTCCTGACCGTTGGACTGATCAACAACGCGGACATATGCATTGCTGACCTGTCCAAAGTTCTGCTTGCGCTCAAAGGCATCATAGATGGTTACAGTAAACGCAATGCGCTCAATGTTTTCGGGCACCATCTTGAGATCCACTGCAATGGTCTCATCGTCGCCTTCACCCTCACCGGTGCGGTTGTCGCCCCCGTAGACGACAGCACCTGATGGATGGGTCCCGTTGCTGTAAAAGACAAAATCACTGTCCGAAGCAACTTTTCCGCTCGCTGTGAGACAGAAAGCCGAGGCATCCAGATCAAAGTCTGAGCCGCCGTCGTAGCGGTTGATGTCCCATCCCAGTCCGACAATGATCTTGCTCAGCCCGGGGTTTCCCTTGGTCAGGTCCACTTTCTGACCCTTTTTCAGATTAACAGCCATAGGCACCTCCTGATTGATCTGCCGCATAACACGCGGCGTTTTTTACTTTCTTCCGGGCACCCATTTCAGCCCCCAATGGAAGGCTTCATCCATGGGCCGGTGTCCATCAAAGAAACGCACAATCTTTTCTGCATTGAACGTGGCATCGTCGACGTTTTCAAACAGGACGATGGCACACATTTTCTGCGTAGTGGAGTATTCATCCATCCGGACAATGATATCCTCATCCCCCGGCTTTTTCACGGTAACGATCCCGTTGGCTTCACGCCAGTTGACAATACCATCATAAATGAAAGTGTATACCAGAATCCGTTTGATCTGCGGGATCATCGCCCCGTTGATCCGGAGATTCTCCCCTGCTGCATTGGCGCCGGAACGGTCATCCCCGTCGAGGGAAATGTAGGGCGGCGCGCTGAGAGAGCCAAAATGCTTGCCAAGGGCCTGGACGGTTCCTTTGCTCCCGTTTTTCAGTTCATACAGACACCCAAGGTCCAGATCAATGGGCTTTGGGGTCCTTGAGAAAAAACCTTTCTTGACTGGCTGGCTCCAGTTCAGGTTGATCAGGATCTCCCCTGAGGAAGTCCCTTTTTTGACCAGATTGACTTTCTGTCCCTTTTTCAGTTCCACTGCCATACGTTTTCCCTCCCTTTTTGACTTGTTCTTATCCGGGAGGACTCACGCCCTCCCGGAAGCAGGCTTACTTGTTCTCCTTGTTCATGATGCGCTTGCGGATCACGTCCAGCGGAATGACCAGGAAAGCGATCACAAGGCACACCAGCCAGGTTGTGGGGGTAAGCGGGTGCACTTTGAGCACATCTCCGCCGACGGTGACGAAGATAAACTGGGCCAGGAAAATCACGCCCATGACAATCAGGAAGTTCCTGTTCCTGCCGAGATGCTCAAACACATTGACATGCTCCGTCCTTGCGTTGAACCCATTGAACGCTATGGCCATCATGAATGTGGCAAAGACAGCCGCATTGAGCACCTTTGACAGAGGGTCAACACCGGGATAACCCGCAGCAGTCAGTCCGCACAGGCTTTGGATGAAAGGAACAAAGCGGATGCACAGGCAGGCCACAGTAATGTAAATCGCACTGAAGATGATCTCTGTCAGCATGCCCTTTGAGACAATTGAAGCGTCACGCGGAATCGGTTTCTCCTTCATGTACTCTTTGAGCGCGGGCTCGCTGCCGAAGGCAATCGCAGCGAGGGTATCCATGGCCAGATTGATGAGCAGCAGCTGAATGACTGTCAGCACTTCATTCTCGCCAAAGAAAGGTGCCAGGAAGCAGATCAGCACGGCGGCCACATTGACGGTCAGCTGGAAAATCAGGAACTTGCGGATCGACTTGAACATCGTACGGCCGTAGAGGATGGCCTTGTCAATGGAGGTGAAGTTGTCATCAAGAATCGTGATGTCGCCGGCTTCCTTGGCCACTTCTGTGCCAGAACCCATAGCAAACCCGACGTCCGCTTTCTTCAGGGCCGGAGAGTCGTTCACGCCATCGCCTGTCATGCCGACAACCAGGTCCATCTCCTGGGCAATGCGCACGAGCCTGGACTTGTCAGTGGGCAGAGCACGTGCGACAACACGCAGGTTGGGCAGGATGGCTTTGAGTTCATCGTCAGTCTTTTCAGCCATTTCCGCACTGGTCATGGCAACGTCAGTATGTTCCTTGAGAAGGCCAGCTTCACGTGCAATGGCCACAGCGGTTTCTTTGCGGTCACCGGTAACCATGACCACCTGGATGCCAGCTTCCTGCACTTCCTGAATGGCAGGAATGACTTCTTTACGGACATTGTCGCGGATGGAGAGCACGCACACCAGTGTCAGGTCCTTGCCGTCAGGATCGCCCTCCGTCTTGGCCACGCCCAGAAGACGCATGGAACGTCCTGCCTGAGCGTCCATATATGTGAGCAGTGAGGACTGGGTCTCATGGTTGAGGGGCTTGACTTCTCCCGTTTCATCGATATAGGAAGAGCACCTCTCGATGATCCGTTCCGGGGCACCCTTAAGATAGGTAATGCTCTTGCCGTTGCGGGTCAGCGTCACGTCTGACATCTTCTTGGTGGAGTTGAAGGGATTGAAGGACTGCACGTCTTCACGTGAAAGGGCATTGGTTGCATTTTCTTCCAGAAGGAAGGACAGCATGGCACGGTCCGTGGAGTTGCCGCCGACAATTTCCTTGCCGCTGACGGTAGCAGAGTTATTGATACCGATACCGGTGATCACGTCGGAGCGCATGCCTGCGGGAAGTTCAGACAGCTTGGTAAAGACACGCTGGTTGCCTGTGGCCATTTCAACAACTGACAGACGGCCTTCAGTAATCGTACCTGTCTTATCAGTGAACAGGACTTTCAGACTGCCCGCAGTTTCCAGACCGTTGATCTTACGGACAAGCACGTTGTCTTTGATCATCCGGATGCTCTGGAAAGAAAGCAGGATGGAAGTCAGCATCGGAAGGCCTTCCGGCACAGCACAGATGATGATGGTCACGGCAACCGTGACAGCCTCTATGATGAGGCCCAGCCAGCCATAGGCATCAAAGCCCGCCGTCTTGCCGGTAAGAATATTGACGGCAAGGACACCCACCACGATGGCAGCCGCACCGATATAGCCGAAGGTGGAAATCTGCTTGGCCAGTTTGCCGAGCTTGACCTGAAGAGGCGTTTCGCGCGTATCTTCCTGCACTTCAAGGGCCAGTTCGCCAAAGAGGGTCTTATCGCCGATTTCTTTGACTTCCATATAGGCTTCGCCCGAGACAACAACCGTTCCGCGGTAGCCGTAATAGGTGTTCAGAAGGTCCTTGATGTTATACTCTTCATGCTTTTCATTGACGCCTTTGCGCGCTTCCTCGGTTTCACCGTTGAGCGCAGCCTGGTCCACCATGACTTCTCCGTCAATGATCTCGCCATCGGCCGGGATCTTATCGCCAGCCTGCAGGAAGACGATGTCCCCTTTGACGACTTCGTTGACATGGATCTCATGCAGCTGACCGTCACGCAGGACCTTGGTCATTTCCTTGGACTCTTCCTCTGCCTTCAGAAGACTTGCCTTGCCTTCCTGGCTGTGTTCGGACACCGAAGCCACACCGTTAGCCAGCAAAATAGCCACGAGCACGCATACGGGTTCATACCATTCTGCCTTGCCCATGATCCACAGCACAACCTGAATGGCCAGTGCCACCAGAAGAATCATGATCATCGGGTCCTTGAACCCTTCAAGGATTTTCTTCCAAAGGGGGTCAGGCGGAATCTGCGTCAGTTGGTTCGAGCCGTACTTCTTACGGCTTTCCTCAACCTGCTGTTGGGTAAGTCCTTTGTTTTGCATGTCTGTTTACCTTCCTCTTTCTGGAATTAAAGTGAATTATGAGTGAACGGTCGCCAAAAAAACATCATTTTTGGATTGTCCCGCCGCACTCTGACCATATAGACAAAAGCTTGCCTATCCAGTTTATGAAATTATAGCATCGATCCTTATTATCTTCAATATATGAATCCCATATAAAGGGTATCTTTCGTTTAAAAACAGATGAAAAATGTCACATCTGTCTATGTTTCTGTCCAAAAAATCATGTGAACAGGAGCTTCCTGTATACTAAAGCAGACGGACAGCACCATGAAGCACTGTCCGTCTGTCTGAATATTTACAGGTCGCGGCTGACTTCTTTCCAGACCATTTCCCATACTGAACCGCTTGCGCAGCCCACGCGGAGGCCCCACGGCTCGTACCAGGAAAAGCTGGTTTCCTCACCCTCCAGCAGCCATGTCTGAGGAAGCGCGGTGTCTTTCCAGTCCAATGGCTGTGCCACAGCTCGGGGCTTCGCGTTTTCCCGCAGCATGGCCCTCAGTTCCTCTTCTTCCTCTTCCGGGAGGGTTTCCGGCTTTAATGAGTAGAACAGAGAAGTTCCGCTTTTTGCCAGCAATTTTCCCCATAAGCGGTTATACTTCCAGTCAATTTTCGGAGAAATGCCTATGCAGTCCGCATCAATATCGAAGAACGCCCTGTGCTGGGGAGCGCGGAAAGCCAGTGTATTGACGCCAAAACGCAGCGTTCTTTCCCACATCAGCCCGCTTGTGTCGTCCCCTGTTCTGTGCATATGCATGAGCCCTGCCCCCAGATGACCCACTGTGTTGCAGCCAAGTACCAGCATGCCCGTGTCCTTCGCGGCACACAGAATGGTCTCATAGAGACCACGGATAATCTCCGCGCTTGTGCGGGTATCGTCAGTAAACCGCCAGCCATCTTCCGTCATACGCCATTCCATCTCACAGCCCCATCGGCCCATGAGGTCATATGTGCTGAAATCATGCTTAAGAAGGCCGTATCCCCAGCTTCCGATTTTGCGGACCACGCCTGCAATATACTCCAGCACGCCGGGCACCGACGGGTCCAGGCCCCCGGTATGGGAAAGGTGCCATGCCTCAGGCAGGGCTTCGTTGCGGTCCTGCAAAAGCCTCACCCATATACCCGGGATCACATTCCTGCTCCGGATCCCGGCTGCCAGGGCAGCCATGTCCCCGAACTTTTCATTGCTCTCCCAGGGTCCGCCATTATAGAAGTTCTCATAATTGCCTTTTTCATCATATCTTCCGCACTGCCAGCCGTCATCTATGACAAGATACGGACGGTTCTCCAGGCCTTCTGTGAGCTTCCTGAGATAATCCGCTTCAGCTAAAATATCTTCAGCGCTGCTGCGCCCGTAGGCATAGTACCAGTTGTTTGAGCCATACACAGGTCTTTCAGGAAGCAGCGGGTCCGTGCACATCATGCGGCAGAACGCACAGGCTGCGTCAAAATCAGACTCTCCGTACCACGTTCCCATGACAACATCAGCCGCCTGCAGTTCCCGTCCGCAAAGCCTCACGCCCGTGCCGCCGCTGCGTACATCCAGCCGGAGCGTCACGCCCTGCGGGTCAAGCTGCCAGGAGCAGATCGCACCTGGTCTTACCTTGACGCCATAGCCCACAGTTTCCTTTTCGCTGCTGAGCAGAACGTACCAGGGATGGGAACGGTACGGTTCAAGGTTCCGCCAGCCAAGATCGCCATAGGAGCGCTCCCATGTATCCCCCAGGACCTGCCCCCGGATGCGCTCCCCGGCGTTCCATCTCAGCCGGATATAGCTTACACGTTCTTCATCCGCACGGACCGCAACGCGGAGAACATTCTCCGTGCAGGTGGTCACAACGCATATCCCCCGGCACGCATACTGCCCGGGTGCCGTACATTCCGCCATGCTTTCCCCTATCATCACAACATCCGGAAAGCGGAGAACAGATTCTGCCATCAGATTGCCTCCTGTCTGAAATACAACTGGACAGCCGGGTCCTCACCCCGGAACTGAGGAAGGCTGAAACCGCCATACATGAGTGCTGCGCCTGTGAAGGTGCGCTTTTCTGTCTCCAGACAATAGCGTGCCTGGGGATCGAGCCCCATAAGGCGAACAAAAGGATAAGGGCCATTGACGCGCACATGCGTGCACACCACATTGACAAGGCACTCCTGCTTGTCAGGGGACACGAACATCCAGGCTTCAAAATCACCATGCTCAAGTTCTGTCAGACGGTAATAGGTCCCGTAATTGATCAGTTCCGCATATTGCCTGTAATCCCTGATCTGACCGCGGATAGTCTCCTTTTCCGCATCGCTGAGAAGGCCCGGGTTCAGTTCATACCCGAATGTTCCTGACTGGGCAACGATTCCCCTTGTTTTCAGCCCCGTGACCCTTCCGCTCTGATGGTTGGGCACAGCCGAGACATGGGCACCCATGGTGGACACAGGATAACCATAACTTGTTCCCCGCTGGATTTCAAGACGTTCGATCGCATCCGTATCGTCCGAGCACCAGATCTGGGGGCAGTAGAAAAGCATCCCCGCATCGAAACGGCCCCCTCCCCCTGAACAGCCCTCTATAAGAAGGGAAGGGTACCTGCTGCGCAGTCTTTCCAGGAGGTCGTAGGTGCCAAGTATGAAACGGTGCAGCACCTCCCCCTGCTGCGCAGCGCTCAGGGCAGAAGAGTAGGCATTGGCTATCGAACGGTTAAAGTCCCATTTCACATACTCGATCTCCACATGGTCCAGGATCTGCGTCATGGCCTGATAAAGATAATCGACAACCTCTTTGCGCGACATATCCAGGACCATCTGGTTCCTGGCCATGACAGGTTTTCTCCCCGGGTCCGTCACAGCATATTCCGGATGAGAGCGGAAAAGATCCGAGTCCTCGTTGATCATCTCCGGCTCGAACCACAGACCGAACTTGAGCCCCATGGCATGGATCTTCTTTGAGACTTCCGAAAGCGGACAGCCAAGCTTGCTCTCATTGACGACCCAGTCGCCAAGGCCGCTGTTGTCATCGTCCCGCTTACCGAACCATCCGTCATCCAGGACCAGCATTTCCATGCCCAGCTCGGCAGCCGATCTGGCCAGACTCAGAATTTTTTCTGCATCAAAATCAAAGTACATGGCTTCCCAGCTGTTGAGGAGCACAGGCCTGATCCCTTTGCGGAAGGGCTCAGGGATCACATATTTCCGGATCAGTTCGTGCAGGTTCTGGCTCAGGCCATTGAGGCCCCTGGCTGAATAAGAAATAATGGCTTCAGCCGTGGAAAATTTCTCCCCGCTTCCCAAGTGCCAGGAAAAGCCATCGGGATGGATCCCCGCAACCAGCCTGGTGCTCTCCGTCTGGTCCACCTCCATTTCCTCGAGATGGTTGCCCGAGTACATCAGCATCACGGACATGCACTCTCCCTGGTTCTCCCCGGTTGTGGGCGCTGCGAGAATGACAAAAGGATTGCTGTGATGACTGCTCATGCCCCGCCTCGACCCGAAGGCTGTCACGCCATGCCCCAGCCGCTGCCTCTCGGGCATCCTTTCCATGCAGTGCCGCCCATGGAAATGGATCACGTCCCACGTCCCGTACGGGATATCCACACAGGCACTGGCCGCCTTCTCCACAACGATCTCCGTGCTGCTTTCATTGATCAGCACACCGGAACGCGTGATGACATCCGTTTCAGGAAAAACGTGGTACAGCAGGATCACCTTAAGTCCGATCACGGGATCCTTCAGTGTAATTTCCAGTGTCTGTGTGTCCTCTGCCGGATGGACATAGGGCAGGCCTTCAAGAGGCTCCCTGCCGTCGATGATCCGGTGTGAATCATAAAGGAGCTCTGCGCTCCGGCTCCCATGGACATCTACTGTCTTAAGTGCGGAAATCCTGTAATCGCCCGTGCCGGAAACGGAACATTCCTGCGGCAGGGTATCGAGTGAATAGCCTCTGTTGGCCCTCTGGTCATACGGGTTCCCGGAAAAGCCATGATCCGAACAGCGCACAAGATAGTCCATCCCGTCCCCGGTGTCCAGCCCATAGTACAGATGGAGCAGGTGCCCCGTAGGATCTGCCTGCATCTGATAAAGTGTGTGCTCTGTCCTCAGGGAAAAGATGCCGGAGGCCTCATGATAGGTTATGTTCATTGAGAAGAATCTCCTTTCTGTACTGTTCGGGGCTGAAGCCTGTTTTTTTCCGGAACAGTTTCGAAAAAGCCAGCTGGTCCTCATAGCCCACTTCCTGAGCGACGGCCCTGACAGATAAAGCCGTTGTCCTCAGAAGCTCTTTACCTTTGTTGATGCGCACCTGCATCAGATATTCCTGTGGGGACATCAGCATGCGTTTCTTGAAGATTGAGGTGAAATATGTCCTGTTGATCCCCACATACTCAGAAACCTGGCTGATCCTGATGCTTGAATAATTGGCCCGGATATATTCCACAGCATAATTCACATAATCGTCAGCGGTAAGGTCGTCCCTCATGCCGTTGTCCTCCATGCCCCGTTCCCTGGATTCGACCGCAAGGGAGAGGAACCGCAGTGCAAGGCTCATGCGATAAAACTCAGACGATACCTTCATATGCGGTTTTTCAAGAATATGTTTGATGACATCGAGAAACGAAGAAGGGTCCACGTGACAATCAAGAACAAAAATACCGTCCGTAAAGCCCGCCTGTTCCATGCACCGTCTGGCACGTTTTCCGCAATATGTGATCCAGACATAATACCAGGGGTCCTGTTCGTCTGCCGTGTACTCGCAGTCTTCCCCCTCTTTAAGAAGGAACATCTGGCCCCCATGGATCGGGTACTCCACCCCGCGGACCCTCAGCGTCCCGTGCCCGGCAAGAACCACGTGCAGATGATAGCCTTCACGCCCGTTATGCGGATAACTGTATCCGGGAAAACAGCGCTGTACACCGCAGGTCTTCATATACAGATTGGAGTCATGGCTGTGCAGGTACTCAATCCCATGGTAATTCGAAGAGTGGAACTCCTGAGGAATTTCCAAGTGGCTCTCTTCGCTCACAGTTTTCCCTCCTTTATACAAAGAGCACAGCACAGCTGAAGGCTGTGCTGTGCCCTGCTTGTTCCGAGCGTATCAGCCCTTGACAGCGCCCAGCATGATACCCGATACGAAATATTTCTGAATAAACGGATAGACCAGGATAATCGGAATGGTTGCCACCATCGTTGCCGCCATACGGATACTGTCAGGGGTGACAGTCTGGGCGGACTTGCCGGCAGACATCTGTGCGCTTGTGGTAGCACCCGTCTGGTACTGGTTAAGAATCTCCACAAGGATGGACTGCATGGGTTTGAGGTCCTGTGAAGACGTGTACAGATAGGCATCAAACCAGGAGTTCCACTGGGTAATGGCCACAAACAGAGCCACTGTCATTAGAATCGGCTTGGCAAGGGGTATGATGATCCTGAAGAAGATCACCAGGTCGTTGCCGCCATCGATCCGGACGGCTTCAAAAAGGGACTCCGGCATAGACTCGATGTAGGAGCGGATCAGGATCATGTTGTAGACGTTCATGATCAGCGGCAGGATGAATACCCAGAAATTATCCAGCAGGCCCAGGTTCTTAAGGACCATATAGTACGGGACCTGGCCGCCGCCGAAGTACATGGTAAACACAAACAGAAGGCTCCAGAACTTATGGCCCACAAGGTCCTTGCGTGCAAGAGGATAAGCCAGCATAGCCGTGCACATCACGGCAAGCGGTGTACCGATTACCGTTCTGGCAAGCGTCACCAGAATGGAGTGCTGAAAAGCTGACCTGCCCAGGATCTCACGGTAGCTGAAGGTGGAGAAAACACGGGGCCAGAAATAGATGCCACCGCGTACAGCATCTGTCGCATCGTTGAGAGAGACCACAAAGATATTCCAGAATGGATAGATTGTGACAATCGTCACAAGCGCGAGGAAAAGCACTTTGAAAATATCAAGAACCCATTCGCTTGCAGAGCGTGATTCACGGATATGATGAGATACAGCAGTCATCGTGTTTTTCCCCCTTTCTCAGAACAGTGCGGAGTCATTGAGCTTAGCCGTGATCTTATTGGCGCTCATGACAAGAATAAAGGAAACAATAGACTTGAACAAACCGACAGCGGTACCGTAGGAATACATCCCCTTAGCCAGGCCGTAGCGGTACGCATAGGTGTCCAGAACGTCGGAGTAATCCAGAATGGCATTGTTGCCCATAAGGAGCTGCTGTTCAAAACCAGTCGACAGGATGCCGCCTATGGCCAGGATCAGCAGGATGGAAATCGTAGGACGGATCGTGGGCAGCGTGATGTGCCAGATGCGTTTGACACGGTTCGCACCATCGATTTCTGCTGCCTCATAAAGCTGCTGGTCAATGCCGGATATAGCAGACAGATAGATGATGGCATTATAGCCCATGCCTTTCCACGTGTTGGCTACAGCAATGATCCACCAGAAATAGGGGCCATGCTGAAAAAACAGGATTCTCTGATCAATAAGGCCCAGTCCCATCAGAATATCATTGATCAGGCCATTGCCGGAGAGGAAAGTCAGGAAGATGTTGGATGCGATAACCCAGGAAATGAAATAAGGAAGATAAGAAGCTGTCTGAATAAACTTCTTGATCCTCACATTCTTCAGTTCATTGAGCATCAGTGCAAGGATAATCGGTGCCGGAAAAGAAAACAGCAGCGTAAGCAGACTGGTTGCCAGTGTATTGCGCAGGATCATTCCAAAGTCATTCTTGAAGAAATACTGGAACCACTGAAAGCCTACAAACTTGGCATTGAACAGATCATAAAAATATCCGTTCTGCGAAGGACGATAGTTGGTAAAGGCCATATAAAGGCCTGTCATAGGTGCATAGCAGATTATCAGCACCCACAGAACACCCGGTAGCATCAGCAAAAACAGGAAGCGCTGATCCCACAGTCTGTCCTTGAGCGGTTTTTTATGCTTCGGTACAGCAACCGTCTTACTCATAGCATACCCTCCTGAGTGAAATGGGGCAGGACAAGTCCTGCCCCGTTTGTCATTCAGTCATTTCCGTCAGATTGAATTACTTGGAAGCGAGAGGTTCCATACCCCACAGCTGGAGACGTGCAAAGTACTTTTCAGAAATGTATTCTTCAACATCATTCATGCCAGCGCTTTCCATGTTCTTGACCATTTCGTTGTAGAGGCTCTCGCACTCTTCAGCGGTAGGTGCATTGACCATGCGCGGATAGTACTTGTTGAAGACGTCAATCACGCTCTGATACATCAGGGCTTCAAGGGTGCTGCCGGCAGGCTCGATGGAAGCAAACTCAGCGCTGTCATAATAGCCGTCTGTCAGGTTCTTATAGGCGAAGGTGGCGCTGCGGTCCTTTTCATTGAACCAGATACGGCATGTTGTGCCGTCATCGGGATGTACGTCGTTCTTGACGAACCAGGTCCACTTGGTGATGCCGGTATCATTGACAACATTAGCAGGGTCAGCCTGATAACGGGCAACAATATCACCGATGGGTGTGCGCACGCCGTTTACAAATTCCCAATCCTGGCCTTCAATGCCCCACAGAAGGAGGTCCTGGCCTTCCTGGCTTGCGCAGTAGTCGATGAACTTCACAGCAGCTTCAACATTCTTGCAGTTGGTCGTGATAGCGATAGCGTCCCAGCCCAGAGAAGAACGTCCGGCAAGGGGCAGGGCAGTACTCGTGGCATCGTCAGGAATGACTTTGTAAGCAAGATATTCAGCATTTGCATTTTCAGATGCCTGCAGGGCTGCGCTGGGTGTCCAAGTGTCCCAGTATGCGCCTGCATAGCAGAAAGCACCATTGTTGGAGAGCTTCTGGTTGCGCAGTTCAGAGTTGTTGCTGGTCCATTCAGGATCAATCAGGCCTTCGCGGTACAGTTCATTCATCTGCTTGATGGCTTTGAGGAACTGAGGATCGCGGACAGACATGTACAGTTTGCCATCAGTGACATAGTAAGGATACACACTGTTCATGCCGGCAAATGTACCATTGATGCTGCCGCTGACAGGATCGCCGATTACCAGAGGATGGGTGGAATCCGGGTAAGCAGCCTTGAACTTTTCAAGAATAGCCTTGAACTCAGAGAAAGTGAAGGGTTCTGCTGAATCGGCGCGTTCCTGACCAACCATTTCGATCATATAGTCATAACGGCAGATGAAGCCATTGACGGGATCAGGATCATAACCGTACCAGTTGGAGAGGTAGTAGTTGTTGCCGTCAGTGTAGCGGGTCTTGTTGAGCGTATCGCCATACATAGCAACGACATTGGGCATCTGATCAAGGTATTCGCTCAGATTGACCAGAGCGCCCGCCTCGATGTACTGGTTGACAATATCGGAGCCGCGGTCCATGAGGACGATATCAGGATAATTCTGACCGGCGAGCATAAGGCTCAGCTTCTCGCCAGGATCGCCGGAAGGACTGACCAGATCGATTTTGACACCGGTGCGCTCTTCGAGGGCCTTAGCAACCGGATCATCAAAAGTACGGACACCGGAGTTCTTGTCGAAGAACGAAATGGTAACCTGTCCTTCGGCACCCGCCAGAGGCAGCATAGCAGTGAGCAGCATAGCTGCCACAAGCAGACTGACAAACTTCTTCATGAAAAGTTCCTCCTTCATTTTTTCAGCGCTAAGCTGAAGCATGTCCTGATTGTAAGATTAGCCGGACAAAATGTATATGGAATTATGAGGATGATATATGGAATTATGTCAGTTTTGTTTTCTTCGTTTTTATGCCGTTTGTGATGTTTTTTACCAATATCGGCATGTTTTTAGTTCACTTTGCCTGTTATCGCCTGCTTTCATGCCGTTTTTTCTGTGTATTTGTCCATATGTTCCCTTAAAAAAACCTCTGCACACTGCAGAGGTTCATCATGTTACTTTTTGCATTTCAGGACAAAAGCGTCCGTGCCATCGGAATGCACCTTCAGGTAGCCATTACAGCCCTGGTACTCTTCCCCCGTCCAGAGATCATGCCAGATTCCTTCAGGCAGTTCATGCTCCCGGAGGCTGAAGCAGATTTCTTCAGGCTGTTCTTTGATAGAAAAGAGAACAAGATATTCGCTCTCCGGAGCCTTTGCCAGATAGGCAGCCTGTCCCAGCGGTCTGAAAGTCAGTTCCTCATGGGCAAGAGCATTGATCTGAGCATTTGTGGCAATCCGTTCTGTCCTCTCCCTGGCTTCCTGTATCCTGTAATCGTCTGACAGAAGGAACATGGGTCCGCAGATGAGTGCTGTGGTATACCTTGCTCTGGCTTCTCCTTCCGTCGAGGGTCTGGGCATGCAGAAGCTCCTGTAAAGCACCACATGGTCCGGGTCATTGTACTGGTACAGCTTTCCTCCGGTCCACCAACTGTAATCCTGGGCATTGAGCACATATTCCACATCTTCTGTGAGGCCGAACGCATCGCATGAGAAGCGGCGGCTGTTGCCGTATCCATACGGGAACAGAGGCGCAATGGAAAGGGAGAGGAAAAAGGGCCTGCCCAATTTTTTCTCATCCAGCATCTGGTCCAGCAGTTCATAACCAATGTGCAGGGCCTGTCTTCCTGTCGTGACCTTCGGGTCAGAATGCTGCCCTTCCATGCCGCCGTGGCTCAGAAAGTCAATTTTCAGATAGTCAAACCCCCAGCTTACATACTGCTGAAGTTTCTTTTCGGTCCATGTCTTCCAGACCGGGTGCGTAAGATCATAGGGAAGCGATCCGTCCACCCGCGGCAAAAGCCTGCCCTTGGAATCCCTGAGCAGGATTTCTTTATAAGTGTGTTCCGGATAGCCGGGGAGCGGTTTGTCCAGGTCCCTTTCAAAGCAGGCGAAAGGAGCATCATACAGGCCCGCCATCTGTCCACGCGCATGAAGCTCATCTTTATACTGGATGGCGTTTTCCACGCCCACAAGGAACTGCCATCCGCCATCGAGATTGATATAAGTTGTCCCCTGGTTCCCGAAGCTCTTGGGCATCAGCTTTTCTTTCAGGAAGTCCCCGCTGGACCGGAAGGTTTCCGCATTGCAGTTGCGCCAGAGCCCGGCATAGCAGTTAAAGCCAAACGGTGCCCGGCACGCTGATGTGCGCGGTTTGCGCTTTTTGTACAGTATCTCTGCATAATCTTCCAGAAGCTTTCTCCAGTCTTCGCCAAAAAGGATGGTGAAAGCAGAAGAAGTGACACACTTCCCCCATACCGCGCCATGCTCTTCCCTGTCATGCGTTCCCTCACCCGTCACGCCTTTCCCGCAGCGCGCCTCGAGGATCCTCGCATCCGTCCCCGGACAGCAAACAGCATTTTTCCATACATCAAAATCAAGTGCCCCAAGGAGCAGGGCTTCATGGAGCTGTTCCTGGAAAAGGACCGTGACATCATAGCTCCTGGCACCTGCGCGCAGCGCAATGGTCTCATAGCGCATCCACATATCATTGTCATAGGGAACAAGAAGCATCCTGGAGCGCAGGTCGCGGAAGAGATAAGGTTCATCCCCTTTTCCGTGCGCCACAATGGGTGAAAAGCCGGCAACACCCACTTCTTTCCCTTCTTCATTCTCCAGGGAGCACCATACACTGGCTGCAGGGCCGTCCTCCTGAAGGTACACTGAGAGCCGATAGGAACCGCAGCTGTAAGTCAGGCACGTTGTCCCATCTCTCCTGCTTTCACAGCACAGATCCAATGCACGGGTATCCAGAACTGTCCCATCCACGGTCTCGCACAGTGCATGCCCCATAAGAACTGCTTTCCCATTTCCGTTTTCTCTTTTTTCCTGATAAAGGGTAAATTGACCGCCTTCATATGTCCAGAACATGGTCCTTCTCCTTTTCTTTTTCTTTCGCACATTGTAAAGCCGCTGTGCCAAAGGTCAATAGGCATTATGTCTCATCGCCTGTGCTTTTCGTTGACAACCGTGAAGCAATCTCGTATGATTTTCCTGTCAAAGTTATCGAGGAGGCGCACGTTTATGCACATGCGCAAGAAAAAATGGGCCAGACCTGAACTGGCACAGTGTCCGTATTTCCAGGATTTTCCGGAACACCTTCGCGGCCATTGGCGTGAAATGTTTGCTGAAGACCAACCTATGGAAATGGAGCTGGGGTGCGGCAAGGGTGTTTCAAGTGCGCACATGGTTCATGACAATCCCCAGACCAATTTTCTCTGTGTGGACCTCTCCTCAGACGTCCTGGGTGAATGCAGGCGGAACCTGGTTGCCTGTGCGGGCACTGAAGAGATCCCTAATGTGCAGATCGTCAAATGTGACATTGAATACATCCATCAGTTTTTTGCCCCTGAGGACCGGGTCCGCAGGATCTGGATCTCGTTCTGCAACCCCTGGACAAAAAACAGGCGGTACGAAAAAAGGAGATTGACCCATCCCCGTCAGCTCATGCAGTACCGTGCTTTTCTTGAAGACAAGGGAGAAATTTGGTTCAAGACAGACGACGATGCGCTCTTTACTGACTCCATGCTTTACTTTGACACCTGCGGTTTCTCCTGCCTGTATAAAACCTATGATCTGCATGCCGATGGGTTTGAACCCAATTACATCACTGAACATGAAATGAAGTTTACTTCTCTTGGCGTGCCTATCAAATTCGCCATCTTCCGCAAAGAAGAGAAGGTTCCGGATTTTGATCCTGTCCGGTGGAGACCGTATGCGCTCCCCCATCCTGAGGGCTGACCATCTTCTTAGGAGGTTCTGACCGTGACTGATGTCCGTAAATCTGCTGAGCGCCTGGCTGCTCATCTGATCATCGCATTTCTCGTCATCGCTGTGCTTTATTTCACACTTCCCCTCGCATGGCGCTATTTTTCTCCCTTTATTATCGCTCTCCCCTGCGCATCCATGATCCAGCCTCTGACGAACTTTTTTGAGCACCGGCTCAAGCTCAAACACAGCATTGCTGTCACGATGCCGCTCATCGTATTGTTTCTGATCCTGGCTGTAGCTATGTTCTGGCTCGTGACCTTTGGGTTCAACCAGTTCAGTTATCTGCTTACACACTATGAGGAAGTTTTCTCAGAAAGTTCCTCCCTGATCACCCGTTCCTTTAACCGTATCATCGCACAGTTCAAAGGGCTTTCTGATGAAAATGTCACCCTCGTGCGCTCGCTTCTCAACAATGCGCTCGTCTGGCTCTCGACCCAGATCAGCACCTGGGCCGGGTCGGCTGTCAACATGACCGTCAACTGGGCCACTTCCATCCCCTATCTTTTCCTCTATCTGAATTTCCTTGTCTTTGGCATCTACTTCATTGCAAAAGATTACGACCGGCTCATGGAGCATTATCATCGTGGTCTGCTCGGCAATCCTGACACATCCACTGGCAAGATCACAAATTCTGCAGTCGTCGGCCTCATGGGGTGGCTGCGGTGCCAGGCCATTTATGCCCTCCTCTCCCTGATTGCCGGCAGCATCTACTGGACCGCCTTCGGCTACCGCTACGGCATTCTCATCTCCGTAGGCGCTGCCATTCTCGAATTCCTTCCGATCGTAGGCAACGGAACCGTCTATATTCCCTGGGCCATTATTGCCTTGCTTGTGGGACGGCCCAGGAGCACGATCCTCAGCCTCGCTCTCTATTTTGGTCTTCTTCTGATACGCCGCGTCACCGAGCCAAAAATTCTCTCAAATAACATCGGGGTCTCGCCGCTCCTCTCCCTGATGAGCATGTTCGCCGGTCTCAAATTCGGCGGCATCCTCGGCATGATCTGTTCCACCATGATCGCCGCTGTGATCACCACACTCTGGGAGGGTGAGTTCCGCAGGACCATCATGTACGATGCACATGTCGTCTTTCTCTTTCTCGCTGAACGCTGGGACGGCATATCCGCGCCCCATTCTTCTGAGCCGAAACCGGACAGACCGCCTGATGAAAAACCCAGGAGCTCCCGGAAAGCTTTCACCAGGAAAAATAAATCATGAAACAAAAAAGGCCCGTACGGCCTTTTTTGTTTCATCTGCAGCTCCGCCCTGATGGCTGTTCTCTCCTGCCTGTGGGCGGCCAGCCGGCGCCCCAGGCCAGAATTTGCCATGTATACCTGTCAGAGCAGCTGAATATTGGCTTCATGACAGGCACGGACAACATCGTCGGGCCAGATGGATGCCTGCACCTCGCCTACATGTGCTTTGCGTAAAAGATAAACGCACATTCTGCTCTGTCCAATGCCCCCGCCAATTGTCTGCGGCAGCTCCCCGTTAAGCAGCGCTTTCTGGAACGGCAGCTGTGCTCGCTCCTCGCAGCCGCGCTCTTTCAGCTGGCGCATCAGTGTCTCCGGATCGACGCGGATGCCCATTGAGGAAACCTCAAGGGATATGTCAAGCAACGGATCATACAGAAGGATATCGCCATTGAGCGTCCAGTCATCGTAGTCGGGTGCACGCCCGTCATGAATCTGTCCGCTCCTGAGCTTGCCGCCCACACCCATCAGGAACACTGCACCATATTTGCGCACTGCACGGTACTCGCGTTCTTTGGGACTGAGCGTAGGATACTGGTCCTCCAGTTCCTGGGTCGTCACAAAAGCAATCTCATCCGGAAGTTCAGGCTTGATAAAAGGATAATGGGCGCAGACAAAGCCTTCCGTTTTCCGGAGTGTCAGATAGATCCTGCGCACAATGCGCTGCAGTGTCTCTGCGTTCCTTTCATCCTTGCCCAGGATGCGCTCCCAGTCCCACTGGTCCACAAAAATGGAATGAATATTGTCTGTCTCTTCATCCCTCCGGATTGCATTCATGTCTGTATAGAGGCCCTCGCCTTCATGGAAACCGTAGTTTTTCAGCGCCTGACGCTTCCATTTGGCCAGAGAATGAACAATTTCTACTGTGTGCCCCGTTTCGAGGATATCAAATGCAACAGGCCGCTCTACACCATTGAGATTGTCATTCAGACCGCTCTCGGGTGCCACCATGATCGGTGCTGAGACACGCGTCAGGTTCAGGCCCCGGGAGAGCTCTGTCTCAAAAAAATCCTTGACAAGCTTGATGGCGATCTCTGTGTCCCGAAGGTTCAGGACCGGATTGTAATTCTTGGGAATAATGAGATTCATTGGACTTTACCTCCGTCTGTATTTTTTTGCTTTGTGAATCAGTCATCCTTTGCTGTTTTTTTGTTTGAGTTTGTTATAACGTACTTTGAGCCGATCTGGCTGATCAGCCGGTCGCGGTCTTCCTGGGGCATCGTGAGTGTGATCTCCGTTCCTGTATCGCCGTGTACCTCGGCATTTACCCGTCCGCTGGCACGCAAGCGGCCCATCACGGCATACTCATGATAAGGAACAGAGAAGGTTACGGTAACCATTGTCTGGCTCAGGGCCTGCTCAATGGCCGAAACCAGTGTTTCCAGTCCTTCTCCTGTCTTCGCTGAAACAGCAATTCCCTGAGGCAGCCCACGTATGCCTGAGAACAGGTCGCATTTGTTGATGACCTCTATGCGCTTCTGTTCCGTGGCACCGAGCTGGGCAAGGACGGATTCCACAGTCTCATGCTGCTGCATCATATCCGGCGATGCGCCGTCAGAGACAAGGACCAGGACGTCAGCACGCACAGCTTCCTCGAGTGTGGCATGGAAAGCAGAAACCAGCGTATGGGGGAGTTTCCTGATGAAACCAACCGTATCGACAAGGAGGAAAGGGAGGGCATCAGCTGGTTCCACCCGTCTTGATACAGCGTCAAGCGTGGCAAACAGCTGATCATGCACGTACACGTCTGATCCCGTCAGTGCATTGAGCAGGGTGGATTTCCCCGCGTTCGTGTATCCGACAAGCGCGACCACAGGGATTTCATTGCGTTCCCGGTTTTTTCTGCGGATGGCGCGCTGCCTTTCAACCTCATCCAGTCTCCGCCTGAGCTCTGTCATGCGCTCCCTGATCCTGCGGCGGTTCATTTCAAGCTGGCTTTCACCAGGGCCCCGTGTCCCGATTCCACCCGCAAGCCTAGAGAGAACCAGGCCCTGTCCGATCAGACGCGTGGACTGATAGGTCAGCTGGGCAAGTTCCACCTGCAGCTTGCCTTCTGAGGTAGACGCACGCTGGGCAAAAATATCCAGGATCAGCGTTGTCCTGTCAATCACCTTGACGCGAAGGATATCTTCCAGGTTCCTGACCTGTATGCCTGTCAGCTCTTCATCAAAAATACACATATCGGCTTCAAGCGCCTGGATCTGCCTGGAAAGCTCATCCGCGCGCCCCCGTCCTATGAACAGTGCCGAATCCGGTTTTTCGCGTTTCTGAAGATAGGCACCCGTCACAACCGCTCCGGCTGTCTCGGCCAGTCGTGCAAGCTCCTCAAGGCTTTCCTGGCTCTCAATGCCCATCAGGACACATTTTTCAGGTCCCGCTTCAAGCTTCTGGCTCTCTTTGCCCACAAGCATGTCCGACTGCCTGATCTGTTCCAGCCATCTGGCATCCGGAACACGGTACCACCGTACAGTCTCTGAGCACAGAATGTCGGCCCCGCCTGTAAGAAAAGCTGCCTGTACATTAACGGGTTCGCCTGCGCTGCACCCGACAGCTGCCATAGCGTCATAGCGGAAGGCGCGCAGCGCTGAAAGGTCCACATCGCTGAGCGTTCCGTCGCCATTGGGATGGGTGTGCACGCACCTCACACAGCTCAGGCGCTGTGCATTTCTTCTCAGGCGGTAATCCCGCAGCTCAACATCCCTGTCCGTTCCCACACAGACGTCCACAATTTCCCCGTCCCGGGTGATGTAGACAGCAATCTCCCTTCGGATGATCCCTGTAAGAGCGGCAAGCTCCTGCATAAGGGAATGCGACAGGAACTGTTCATCTTCAAGCTGAACATCATAAAGCGCTGACAGACGGTCAATCATTGTTTCCCGGATCCCATTCAGGTTTCCATGGACTTCTTCTTTTCTCATGGTGCTCTCTTTCTTCGCTGTCAGTCTGCAAATATACTGGTAACATGGGTTGAAATCAGGCGCTCATACTCCGCTACAACCTTCTCCATAATTGAGTCCCAGCTGATGGGGATCGTGTCATGGGCATGGTCCCCTACCGTTTTCACCTTGGGCAGGGCACGTACAATGGTATCTGCAATGGCTTCAGCCGTTTCATTTTCGCAGATAAAACCATTGTACTCATCCTTCACACCTTCTGCAGAACAGGACCCTTTTACCACAAGCCCCGGGGTACGCATCACAGCCGCCTCGCGGAGCACCATGGGAGCATTATCATACACGGAAGGGAACACGAGAAGGTCGCCGCATGCATACAACGCCATGAGTTCTTCCCTGTCACCCACAAAACCCAGAAAGGTCACGTCCTGTTTCAGACCCAGTCTTTCTGCTTCCTGCACGATATCTTCATAATCCGGCCCGTCGCCTGCTGTGACCAGCTGAAAAGGCTGTCCCCTTTTCTTGAGCAGCGCACATGCGCCAAGAATCCCATGAAGGTTCTTTTTATAATTGTGCTGTCCGACAAACAAAAGCGTGGGTACATTCTTTTTCAGCCTCAGCTTCTGTTCCAGTTTCGCCTTTCCTTTTGGAGAAAGGGATTCCATGTTTGTCCCGTTTTCCATAATCAGGATGTTCCCATGGTAACCATAGGAATGCAGGACATCTGCAGTGGCATTGTTCACTGTCCACACGCCGTCACATTTATCATAAAAACGGACAAGTCTCTGTACAACAGCCTCTGCCAGTATTTTCGAATGAGTCTTGGCAAGTGCGTCATCATAATACTTGGAATGAAACGTACTCACAAGCGGAATATCCCGCTTGCGCGCCACATTCAGAGCCTCCATGCCTGCCAGAAATGGACTGTGGGCATGAACAAGATCAAAAGGCACTTCACTGACCCTCCGCCGGAACGCAGGGTCCAGTGCTGGCAATCCCATACGGAACAGCTCACCGGGCACTTTGAGACTTGCCGAAAGGATCACTGGGACACCGTACATTTCATGGGCATTTGGGGATTCAGGTGCAATATAGTATGCTTCATGTCCCATTTTTACCAGTGTCTGGCAATAGCTCAATGTCACTCGGCCAACCCCGTCCACGCTCGGCGGGTAGGTATCAACGAATTGTCCAAATATCATTTACAGACCTCCAAAGGAAGGAAATTGACAAAATATAAGATGCACAGACAGTGCAAAAGGCATTTTACCATATCATGCAAGAATTGGCCATTGTCAGCCGTCCCTGTCATACGACTTCCTTTACACAGCACGATTTCTTTCCCTCGGCAACCATGACTGCACAGTCCAATGCTGTGATTTCCGGGAGAACGACACGGCAGGTATCACGCAGCCCCTCTGTGACGAACTGCTGCATGTACATGTTTTTCATGAGGACAGAGCCCCAAAGCAAAACAGGTATTCTGCCTGCAGCCCGGGTTTTGCTGCGAGCGCATCTGGCAAGAAGGCAGATGGACTGAGCAGCTTCCCGCAATGCGGACAGTGCGACAGCATCACCTGCCCATGCTGCTTTTTCAAGAACAGGTGCCAAGCGGGCAATTTCATCTTTTTCCATAATATGTTCTGCGGCAAATTCCGCACAGTCACCGCTGGACTGGATGCCTGTCATTTCTTCAAGCAAGGTGCACAAATGCGGGGCACTGACAAGCCCGTCGTTATGATGGATATAGATTTTCAGCACACGCATGCCAAGATCAGTTGCACTTCCCTCATCAGACACAAGATGCTCCCAGCCTCCGCACCGGACCACCTCGCCCTGCACATCTCTGCCAAGCGCTATGGACCCTGTCCCTGAAATGAGCACCACGCAGGGTTCATCAAACATATGGAGAAGCAGTTCCCCATCGTTCATGACCTTCAGAGCTTCCCTCCGTATCCCAAAAGAAACAAGAATATTTTCGTAGATCTGCTTGGCCTCTGGCGTGTCCACACCGGAGGCACCTATGCACAGGCAGTCTACCTCCTGCGGTTTTTTGCCTGTTGAATCAAATGCTGCCTGAAGACACGCCGACAAATGGCTGCTCAGCCGGTCTTCCCCTAGCCCGAGCAGTGTGCCACCGGAGCCCTCTGCTTCAAACAGCACCTTCTGTTCACACGTCATGCGGATCCTCGCCGTCGTTCCGCCCACATCCATACCTACAGCCAGCATCTCTCTTCACGCTTTCTTTCTGGAATAGTGCTATTTTCCTATTGTCGCCCGTTTCTGTCAATCTGTCCTCATTCCGCTGCCCGCAGCTATATTTTCCCATATAAAACACCTGTCACCGAAAACGTGACAGGTGTTTCGTATCGTTTTATCCGGTATGCTGACAGAATCTGTTATGCGTCCAGCTGAAGGACCATCACACCGTATCCCGCCACTTCGACTTCCCCGTAGATCGTTTCACCTGTAATCATCGAATAGAGCGGGACTTTGGCAAGAATGGTTTTGGTCTCCTGCAGATAGTTCAGAAGGAAAATATAGCGTTTGTCTCCTTTGATCCGGCTCATCAGTTCAATTTCCGGAGGCACCTGCAGCCATGGATCATAAGGCTCTGCAAGATTAAGATAACTCAGCAGCTGGAGACTTGTCTCCCTTGAGAAGGTGCTTCCCAGGTGATAAACCGCCCCATTGCCCATGTTCCTCTTCGTAAGCAGAGCGTCCCCCCTCAGGTAGGAATTGGTATAAGCTGCAAGCACGTCCGTACCAGGATAGGCCTTGAGACTTTCCACAAAGCATTCCGCATGCAATGAAAGCCCGTCCAGGTCACCGACAATTTCATTTTCCGCAGGGCTGACAAAGGAATACTCTTCCACAGTCGTCCCCGTGAGTTCACTCAGCAGGCCCGGCATAGGCTGCATAGGGCACGTTCCGTGTTCATTTTTATACCCTGTTCTGCAGCCAATCAGCACTTTTCCTCCGTGTTCAGCATAGGCGGCCAGTTTATCAACGAGTGGTTTCGTGGCTATGACCATATGCGGCACAAAGAGAACAGGATATTTCATCAGTTCCTCAAGGGGCGTCTCCGGCCTCAGATCAAGAATATCAAAAGGTACATGAAGGACTTGCGCTGCCTCAAAAAGACCGCGCTCTGATAAGTCATGGACTCGTGCGTGCCACTTGTCCAGATCGGCATCAAAGAGATTATCATAATCCTGGACAACAGCAAATTTCGCGTCACTTTCAGCACCTTGGATAGCCTGTATCTTTTCAAGGTGTTCCGCAAACGTTTTTACTTCCCGCAACCTGCGGTTATCCCTGGAATCATAGTCCAGTATGCCGTGCCAGTAAATTTCCGTACCTATCGGACTTGTGCGCCAGCGGAAAAAGGAAATGAAATCTGCACCATGGGCAACGGACTGCATGGCCCACAGCTCCAGCTGGCCGGGACGCGGCATAGGTGCTTCCATCCGGTTGTACCATCCGTTTGCGCCGGATTGCTGTTCCATGATTCCAAAATGCGGACAAATGCTGCGGACCTTTGTCAGTGCCAGAGAAGACATGCGGTCATGCATGGTATCTTTTGTCCAGTCGGTATCCACGCTGAAGGCAAAATTCGGATAGCTGTCATAGGTATAGACATCCAGGACTTCCCGCGCCATGCGGTGATTATCCAGTCTTCCAAACATTCCATTGGTGGTAATAAACTGGTTCTTGTCCACATACATCCGCAGAATCTTGGCCTGCATTTCACAAAAGCTTATCGCGCTGTCGGACACAAAGCGGATATAGTCTAACAGTAAGGATGGATTGTGTGCATGAATGGCATTGGTCTTCGGTACTTCAATCTGATCCCAGGATGTATATGTCTGACTCCAGAAAACCGTACCCCACGCCTGATTCAATTCATCAAGCGTCTCATATTTATTCTTAAGAAATTCCCTGAACGCAATGGTATCAGCGTCCGACAAAAAGTCTGAAGTCTCACAATTCAGCTCATTGTCAATCTGCCATCCGATAATTGCACTGTGATGGCCATAATGTTCTGCCAGTGCTTTGACAAACAGGGAAACTTTCTGTCTGTATACCGGACTGCTGTAATTATAGTGCCGCCTGCCGCCATGCTGAAAACGGACACCGTCTGCATTGCTGTTGAGCACTTCCGGGTACTCTTTTGTCAGCCAGGCCGGCGGCGTTGCGCTTGGTGTCCCAAAAATAACATGCATGCCCGATTCAGAACATAATTCGAGGAACCGGTCGAAAAATGAAAAATCAAATTTCCCTTCTTCTCTTTCAAGTATGGACCATGCAAATTCTCCAACCCTGACAGTATGGATGCCGTTTTCCAGCATACGCCGGAGATCCGACTCCCATATTGATTCGGGCCAGTGCTCAGGGTAATAGCATACCCCCACTGAGTACTGTTGAAACGCCGACATCAATATTCCCCTTTCAGAACACACATCCTGATACAAAAATACACGATTTATGCCAGAAGTCAAGTATAAAAATGTATCAAAAAATTCCGGTATAATCCGGAATTTTTACTGAATTTCTGTACTTTATTCATTTGTTTCAGCGGGTGTGTCCCCTTCCATCACGGATTCCGTCTGCTTGGCAACTTCTTTCAGCGTCTTGCCTGACCGTACACCATGTATGGTAACGGTTATTGCGCCAATGATAAGAGAAATATAATAGGTGAAAAAACGCCATAACAGAAGGGCCGCAAAAAGCATGCCATCGGGGAAAAGCTGATCAAAATAAATACTGAAAACACCTTCCTGAGCTCCGCTTGCCCCTGGCATGGGTGCATACGCTGCAGATATAAATTCCATCACATTGAGTGATATGAGGTGCCAATACTTTTCTCCCGCCAGTCCAAGGCCCCGGTAGACGCAATAAATCACAGACATGAGCGAAAGAAGCTGCAAAGCGCCAATGAACAGCTGGACCATCATGTCCCAGGGCCTCTGGCTGTAAGACGTCAGACTGTCATGGAACACATCAACGGACCGGTTCAGTCTTTCGGATGTCTCTTCAGGTTTTTTGATCCATCTGTGCTTTGCCCCGAACCGGATCCCAAAAGCGATCAGTTTTTTGATCAGAGAAGACTGTAGGGCAAGTATGGTGAGGCTTGTGACCATCACAGCATTGTAACAGTAGCCTATGATGAGAATCCATTTTTCTCCGCCGACATGATCATTGATGTAAGAGCCAAAAAGAATCCAGAAAACAGTGGCAAAAACAGAGAGCATGACCTGAAAGCTGAAAAAACGCATCGATATGGCTGATGTTGCAATAGCTGTAGGCACATCATTCTGATGCAGATAATAAATCTGCATTGGCTGTCCCCCATAAGCGCCAGGTGTAATATTTGAATAGTACTGTCCTGATATGGAAATAAACATCATGCGCAGAAATGAAACCTTGTATCCTTGCCGTTTCAGAAAAAAATGTATGGCAACAGCGTCCATCATGAGATAGCCCAGGTAAGCTGCTACAGCAAGAACAACCCAGATTCCATTCATAGCCCGGACATATCCTACAGCATCCTCCAGGCTGTTATCACTGATTCCTATAATCAGAACAACAGCCAGAGTTCCGACAATCAGGATTGTGTTCAGAATCCGCCCCTTCTTGCCTTTCATGCATACCTCCTGAATAAACGTCATATGCGGTAGTATAACAAAGTGCAAAACAGGGGTCAAGGCATCCACAGATGAAAACAAGGTCAAAAAGGCAATTTCAGATTAATATTTCATGAGAAACTGAACTCCCCATATCATCATATTTACTCAGGCGCTTTCCTGCCCGATAAAGACCGATCCGAATAAGTCATCTGCACACTTTTTTTACTTTGTGCGTACCGCACTTGCAGGAACCGCTATCCCTATTGATCTTCCTGCGACATGGATTTGATCTGATCCCTCAGACCGTTCATACGAAAGGATGTCTTTTTAGAAAGACTGATCCGCGTAAAATAGTGCTTCGCATTTCGACTCCCCCCACCCCCTCAATCCTGAGGGGGTGC
>CAMNGW010000019.1 GCA_946538615.1 uncultured Clostridia bacterium | reverse complement strand
ATCTCACCACCTACAATTTGCGGATTGTTGAGGTCGGAGTCTTCTCGCGCCGAATAGATAAAATTGCTGTTTATATGATATATCTGCTTTTTTATAAAGGACAGACAGAAATGACGACTTCAGTTCATCAGATCGTATGGGATTCTGAAGAGGATTACATCAATGAAACGTTCTGGCGCATCCAGCCATTGTTCATCCTGGTGATGAATGGGCAGACAGAAGAACTGAGAAACACGCTGGATCTTCAGCTGGACAGGTACGACTTCCACCAGCGGATCACCAGGGATGAGCAGAAGCAGCGCGAATACATGGCTGTCAGCCTGGTAAACACATTCATGATCGCCGGGATCCAGGGCGGCGTATACCCGCCGGAAGCCAACTGGATCGCGGACCGCGCCCTGCGCAGACTGCTGGCCATCCAGAAGCCGGAGGAAATGCCCTTCATCATCCGGGACGCTGCCATCCAGCTGAGCGAAAAGGTAAAAGAAGCAAAAAGAAGCGATACAGGGAACCCCCATGTCGAGCAGGCAAAGCACTATATGCTGACACATATGACGCAGGTGATCACCGCCGCGCAGATCGCAGAGCATGTGGGCATCAGCCAGTACCACCTGAGCCGTCTGTTCAAATCGCTCACAGGCAAAAGCATGATGGACTATCTGACTGATCAGCGGATCGGAGCAGCAAAGCAGCTTCTCGCAACTTCAGATCAGCCGATCCAGGAAATTGCAGCACTGCTCCGCTTCTGTGATCAGAGTCACATGACGTACGCTTTCAGAAAAAGGACCGGCATGACGCCTAAGCAGTACAGAGACGCAGCCCAGTCGAAATATAAAAGCTGATTGTGGCAGGCCATGCACAGGCCTGTCGGCCTTCTCCTCCCCCAGGGACCAGAACAGATGCTCTGTGGCTGTGCCGTGTCCCGGCGTCATCCGGCTTCTGAACTGCGCCTAAAATAAAAAAATGAAAAGCCCCTGAGCCAGTATGCTGCGTAACGCATCTGGCACAGGGGCTTTATGACCGTTCCGGTTTTTCTTCCCGTTGGGGACCTTTCTTCTCCGGCTTCCGGTTCACTTGCCTGGACTCACGCTGAGAATCTCACTGTTTTCTGCTGTCAGCCGCTGAGATGCCTGCTCCAAATCCTTACTGGCACCCTGATACCCAAGCAACCAGTTCAGGACAGCGGGTCTTGTGACAGCATAGGTAAAGGCCATTCCTGCCAGCAAAGCGCACACAGCAGCAATAAAAGCCACGCGCCTCCCCCGGAAAACACATCCTGAAGTGTCTGTCCTGGCTGTTTGCCGCCACAATGGCGTCATGGTTGCGGGTCACTTCGTACAAAGCATCGGCCTGATCCAGGCGGATGAGCTGGTCATCGGGATACACGAACACATCCGCTGCACCAGCCGGGTCTTCCGGGTACCTCGCGCTGGCATCAGCAGTGCCAACAACGCCGTACCGGAAGGTATAGCTGTTCTCAGAATGCGCGGCCGCATAGGCTTCACACAGTTCCTTGAGAATCTCCTGATCGTCCTGTCCGTCCCGCACTTTGAGTGTGATGTCCTCGGACAGGGCAGGTAGCACGCTGCCCCAGGAGCGTCAGTGTGAGCAGCACAGCAACAGGCCTCTTCATATGTATTCAGCCCCTTATTTTTTTCACAGCTTCAGCAAACTGTGCTTTCTGGCTTCATTATGGTCTGAATCCGCAGAAAGTCAAAGAAAACAAATGGAAGCGCTTACGAAAAAGCGGACCGCATGATTTTTCCCGCCTCTCTTGACAGGGCTAGAAACTGATCTTATAATGATTTGTGCAAACGGTTGCACAATATGAAGCAAGGAGATGGATGAAGCATGGCAGTTACGATCCATGACGTGGCCAGACTGGCGGGCGTCAATTCATCCACCGTTTCCCGGGTCATCAACGGAAAAGCCACAATCACGCCCGATACCAAGGAACGGGTCTTTGCGGCGATGCGGGAGCTGGATTATCACCCCAACTCTCTGGCGCGCAGCCTGGCCAGCGGGCTGAGCGGCGCCATCGGCGTGGTGGTCAATGCCCGTGATGCCGAAGCCTTCAGCAATGTTTTCTTCAGCCGGAGCCTGTTCGCCATTGAACAGACAGCGCAGACCCGCGGATATCAGGTGATCATTGCCAACGGCGCACAGAGCCGCGGCGGCACCATTGAGGCCCTGATGAAAGAGCATAAGGTGGATGGGCTGATCCTGCCCCCCACCACAGTGAAGCCCGCCCTGATGGATACCATCGGCGATTTCCCATATGTGGTGCTGGGTACGCCGGACACCCTGCGCAGCGAAACCTGCTGGGTGGACAACAACAATGAGCAGGGTGCGGAAATGGCCGTGCGCCACCTGCAGAAACAGGGGTACCAGCACATCGCCTATCTGGGCGGGCACCTGAAACGTGGCTTTACCAAGCGCCGCATCCGGGGCTATAAGAACGCCAATACCGGTGCGGAAACAGTCCTGACCACCGACGGCACTGCGGAAAACGCCCATATGCTGGCAGTCAGCATACTGAAAAAAACCGATCGCCCCGACGCCTTTGTCTGCAATGACAATCTGGCGGCTTTTGGTCTGCTGAAAGCCTGCAGGGAACTGCGTCTGTCTGTGCCCGGGGAGGTCGGCATTGTGGCCTTCGACAACTATCCTCTGGCTGAATATATGGACCCGCCGCTGACCATTGTGGATATTGACACTGCCATGCTGGGCGAACAGTCCGTCCAGCTTCTGTTCCGGCGCATTGAAAATAAAGTGGGGAACCAGCAGATCATGCTGTCCACCAGTCTGGTCGTCAGAGCATCATCAGAGAGGAAGTGAAATGAATGAACACGTCTGCCGTAAGGCACCTTTCTTTTTACCCGTTTGTGCAACCGCTTGCACGATCAAAAGTCCGTTTCTCTCTGGAGGCCGCCGCTGATGATCTGACTTCCTGCGGGATGGTGTGGTGGAAGCGGAACCAGCCCGGAGAAAAGCATGCTGTGCCCATGCGTATCTCCATCAGCAGCAGCCGTACTGATCAATGGTCAGCGGAAGTGTTCTTTGACGGGGAGGCCCATTACATCAAATACGGATTCATGCTCACGGACAGGTATGGCAGACGCTCCTGGTACAACGCCTGCGGGTTCCATGAGGATGAAACGCCCGATGGCAGCTTTGAAATCCTGCAGGTCAACGAAACCGATGTGCTGCGAGTGCCCGCATGGAGCCTGGGCTGCATCTATTATCAGATTTTCCCGGAGCGCTTTGCCCGGTCCGGGCAGACTCATGGGCCATTTGACGCATGGGACGCTGCGCCTACCCGGGAAAACTTTCTTGGCGGAAACCTGCGGGGCATCATCGAGCGCCTGCCCTATCTGAACAATCTGGGCATTGAATGCATCTATATGAACCCCATCTTTCTGGGGGATTTCAACCATAAATATGCCACCACAGATTATTTCCGAATCGACCCCATGTTCGGTACGGAACCCGATCTGCTGGAACTGGTGGAAAAAGCCCACCATCTCGGTATCCGCGTGATCCTCGACGGTGTGTTCAACCATGTGGGCATCCATTTTGCGCCGTTCATGGATTTCATGGAGAAGGGCAAGGACAGCGCCTGCCGGGACTGGTTCTATCCCAAGCAGTACCCCATCCGCATCGATCCCGCCTGTTACGAGTGCGTAGGCGATTATCCCTATATGCCGCGTCTCAACGGCGCAAACGCAGAAGTCAGAAATTACGTTCAGCAGGTGCTGCTGTACTGGCTGGAACACGCACATATTGATGGCTGGCGTTTTGATGTGGCCGATGAACTGGACCGTCATGCGGTCACAATCTGGCGCGAGGCTGTGAAGCGCGATTACCCCGACGCGCTGTTCCTGGCCGAAACCTGGGGCGATGCATCCCGCCTGCTGGGGCCGGACGGCTTTGACAGCGCCATGAACTACCTGTTCCGGGACGCAGTGACTGATTTCTTTGCCAGGGGCACCATCACCGCTGCTCAGTTCAGGGACCGCCTCGACAGCATGCTCATGCGCTATCCCGAGGAAACCAGTCTGTCCATGTACAACCTGCTGGGCAGCCACGACACGGCCCGCTTCCTGACTGAGGCCAATGGCGAAGCATGGCGGCTGCGCCTTGCGATGGCGTTCCAGATGCTCTTCCCCGGTGCACCCGCCATCTACTATGGGGATGAACTGGGCATGACGGGGGAAAACGATCCCGGCTGTCGGGGCGGAATGGCCTGGGACACACCGGATGAGACGCTGCATGCATGGCAAAAGGACATGATTGCCCTGCGCAAAAAACACGCCTGCCTGCGCACCGGCGCGTACCGTGTGCTGGCTGCAGATGATACGCTGTTTGCACTGCAGCGGGCCGATGAGAATGACTGCCTGACCGCCGTCTTTAACACAGGCAGTGCACCACAGACTCTGGACCTGACGGAAGCGGAGGAACCTGTGCACATTCCGCCGCGCTCCGTAAAGATCATAGAAAGACCATAAGGAGGAAGAAAAATGCGTACCTTCACAAGAATCCTGACTCTTCTGCTTGCGTGTATAACGCTCGCTGCCTTCTGCCCGGCGATGGCCGAGGAGCAGACCGTGACCATCAGCTTCTGGCACCATTACAGTGCCCAGTCCGCCGAAAACGAAACCCTGATGAACGTACTGATCCCTGCCTTTGAGGCAGAAAATCCCGGGATCAGAGTGAATGCCGTGTCCCACGAGTGGGCCGAGCTCCACGATAAGGTGCTGGTAAGCGCCAATTCCAATGCCCTTCCCGATGTGGCCCGCTGTGACATTGCCTGGCTGCCTGAGTTCCAGAAGATGGGCGTCCTGACAGCCCTGGACGAAGAAATGGCTGACTTCGGCGATATCAGCGGCAAGCTGCTGGACAGCGCCCTGTCCACTGCCGTCATCGGCGGCCACTACTATGCCCTGCCCCTGAACACGAACAGCAAAATCGTGTTCTACAATACCGCCATGCTGGAAGCGGCGGGCGTGGAAGTACCCGCCACCATGGATGAATGGGTGGAAGCCGTCAGAAAGCTCTCCGGTGAGAATGCCAACGGACAGCAGGTGTGGGGCTGGAACGAGCCCGCACTGGCCGGCTGGAACATCTGCCCCTTCATCTGGAGCTTCGGCGGCAGCCTGACCAGCGAGGACCAGACCGAAGCCACCGGCTATATCAACGGCCCCGCTGCAGTAAAGGCTGTCGAAACCTTTGCCGGGCTTGTGAAGGACGGCAGCATTACCGGCTTCAACGCCGGCGATATTCCCATGACCGACGGCTTTGGCACAGGGCGTTATGCCATGATGCTGGAAGGTCCCTGGAAGTCTGCTGAACTGGCCGGAGCTTACCCCGATGTGGCCTACGGCACCGCACCCATCCCCGCCGGCGAAGGCGGCAGCGTTTCCGTTCTGGGCGGTGAAGACATTGCCATGTTCCGTACCGCCAACAGGGACGCAGCCTGGAAATTCATGCAGTTCATGACCAGCGAATATGCTCAGACCGAAATGGCCAAGTGCGGCCAGATTCCCGTGAACAAGGCGGCTCTGGAGAGTGAAACCGTCAAGTCTGCGGATTACGCCCCCTTCATCGAGGCGATCCAGACTGCGAAAGCCCGTCCCACCGTGGCAGCCTGGAGCGAAATGGACAATGAGCTGCAGGTGGCCATGAACGCCGTTGTCACCGGCGAAAAGACTGCACAGGAAGCCATGGATGAACTTGCTGCTTCCTGGGATAACCTTCTGAAATAATTGAATCAGGCACTGGGGACAGGCGCGGTCCTGTCCCCTGCCTTTCAGGGAGCGTGGAAGCATGATAAAAAAATCCCGTATCAATCGGGCACAGATCACAGGACTGCTGCTGCCGGGGCTGCTTATTTTCGGGATGTTCACCGTCTATCCGATCATCCGCCTGTTTTGGATGAGCCTGTGCGATATGAGCTTTTCTTCCATGCTCATTCAGCCCTTCGCAGGGCTCATGAATTACCGGGAGGTATTCCATGATCCCACCTTCTGGACGGTTTTTGTCAACAGCATCTTCTATACGCTGGTCACCGTGCCCGGCCAGATGGCACTGGGGCTGTTTATCGCCATTCTGCTCAACGGTATCAGGCGTTTCAGCGTCACTTTCCGGGTGATCAATTATCTTCCCGTGGTCACCTCGTGGGTGATTGCGTCCCTGGTCTTCCGCTATATCTTCAACACGGAAGGCCTGCTCAATTATTTTCTGTGGAAGATCCTCGGTGTCACCTCAGGCAATATCCGCTGGCTGGATACCCGCTGGAGCGGACTTTCCGTTGCCATGGTCCTGGGGATCTGGAAGGGCATCGGCTGGAACATGGTGATCTTTCTGGCCGCCCTGCAGCAGGTGCCCCAGGACCTGTATGAAGCTGCGGAGATCGACGGCTGCAGCGCGTGGAAGAAGTTTGTGAACGTGACCCTGCCTGCCATCCGGGGAACCATTCTGTTCGCTCTCATTGAGCTGACCATCGGCGGCTTCAACGTGTTCACCTCCATAAAGATGATCACCGGCGGCAAGCCCGCTCACCAGACCGATACACTGCTGACATGGATGTATTACAAGGCGTTCAGCACCGGCAAATTCGGCTACGCCGCGGCGCTCAGCTTTGTGATGGCCTTTTCCTTAGGACTGCTGGCTATTGTGCAGTTCCGCATGATGCGAAGCAGGGATGCGTAAGGAGGTCAGCAAAATGAAAAGCAAAAACGCTGCTAAGATCCGTGCCGCTGCCGTCCGTTACCTGCTGCTGGCCCTGGGCACAGTGATCTTCACCCTGCCCATGATTTATATGATATCGACTTCCCTGCGGCCCAACGGCGCGCTTTATGAATATCCGCCGCGCTTTTTCCCAAAATGGGAGGCGCTGACGCTGGAAAACTACGATTATATCCTTCACCAAAGCAAGTTTTACCTGAATTTTCTCAATTCAGTGACTGTCTCTGTCTCCACCATCGCACTGGCGGCGCTGGTGGGCTCCGCCATGGCTTTCGTGCTTGGCAAGTTCAAATCCAGGGGCACCAGGGTGCTGTTCGCCTTCATCATTATTACCATGATCATCCCCGGCACCACCATGATCGTGCCGCAGTTCGAGCTTGCCACCCGGCTGGGCATGGTCAATAAGCTGTGGGGCCTGATCCCCTTCTATGTGGCCTGGGTGATCCCATTCTCCACTTTCATGATCAAGGGCTTCATGGAGAATATTCCCGGAGAGATCATGGAAGCCGCCTGGATCGACGGTGCAGACGTTTGGACAGTGTACATGAAAATCGCCATGCCGCTGGCCTCACCAGCCATTGCCTCCGTGAGCATTTTCAACTTCCTGACCGCCTGGGAAGAATACCCCTGGGCCAATACCGTTATCAACGATAACAGCAGGCGAACTCTGCCCATCGCCATTGCCGGTTTCTTTGGCCAGCACCAGTTCACCCAATGGGGGTATGTATTCGCCATGTCCGTGCTGACGCTGATTCCTGTGGTCCTGATCTTCATCCTCTGTCAGAAATTCTTCGTGCAGGGGCTGACAGCGGGCAGTGTTAAGGGTTAACGGTATGGGCAGCGGGAACCCTGCTGCATTTTGCGCAGGACAGCCGGCAGGCTCCGTCCCCAAATCCATGAAAACCAGAGCAGAAGCTCTGCATCTGTGCTGTGTTCCTGCGCCATCCGCCATGATGCAAAACAAAGTCCCTGTGCCAGCGTCTGACACAGGGGCTTTGTTATCGTTCCGGCCTCTCTCCCCGCCGGATGCCTTTCTCTTCAGGGGAACTGTTGCAGCCCTGCACGCTGGCTGAGCCGGGACAACGATGTTCCGTTCCCGTTTTTCCGCTGCCCCAGAGGGCCAGTTTCTCACAGGGAAAGGTTTTGTCCTGCGGGTTCTGAACATCTGAAGTACGATGTTCACGGCACAGCAGCAGGCCCGCTGGCGTTCCGCACCTTTCTGAATGTATGCACATGGAAAACAAGGTGATTGCGGATGAATGATGTATACCTGCCTTATCCATCACTCAGCATATCCTTTTCGGCGGTACTCAGTGGGTGTCACCCGGTAAATGGCACGGAAAGATTTGGCAAAATAGCTGTTATCCTCAAAACCGCAGCATTCACCGATCTTCTGTACAGTGTTCTCCGTGTGCAGCAGAAGATGAGCCGCCTGCTGCAGCCGGTATTCCATCAGATAGCGTATCGGTGACTTGCCGATGACGCTTCTGAAACAGCGCATCACTTCTGTTCTGCTGATAGCCGCGGTACTGGCCAGATCATCCAGCGTGATGCGTTCACCATAGTGGACATGAATGTACTCCAGCATATGGTGCAGCCGCATTTCCTGCCTGAGGCTGTATGTGTTCCGGGATGTTTCATCGGATGTCTGCTCCTGGATCCGGAGCAGAACGCGCAGCAGGCTGGAAAGCCCATTGCGCACAAGGATCTCGTAGTGGGCTGGTTCCTGTGCCATCAGTTCCCAAATATCAGACAGCAGGGATAAGACAGCGGTATTGTGCTCACTGCCCACCGGCAAAATAAGGCTCCTGAGATTTGCGTCGCTGAGAATGGGCATGAGGTATTTCTGCCAAAAGATACTGTTCTGCTCTCCACCAATGACAGAACCGCTGAATGTGATGGATTTGAAGACGGAATGATCCGGCGATGAGGGATTATACATCGAATGCAGCACACCGGAATTGACAAAAAACGCATCTCCGCTTTTCAGTGTCGCTTTACTCGTTCCGCTGCCAACCACGACAGAACCTTCCACAACGAAACCTGCTTCGATCTCATCATGCCAGTGCCAGTTCACATAGTCTGTTGTCACATCATCGAGGTATACTGCCACAGGAAACTCCGGTGTACTGTTACAGCCCGTCTCATCAATTCGGAAGCCTGAACCGGGATCATTTTCCCAAAGATGGTTCTCGGCTGACAAAGAAACACATTTTGAAATGGCCATGTTTCTCCTTTGGTGACATTGTCATATAAATTGGTGATATCAGCGGATGTATTCCTGCCGATATTGCTATATGATTATATCATGCGCCTGCTGAAAAGCGAGGCGTATATACATGCAAATGAAAAACAGGAGGTACAACATGGTTTGCTTTGACAATTTCCAATGGATCAATGAGGGCAGCATCCGCTTTGAGGACGACAGGATCATCATGACCGCCCCTGCACTGACGGATTTTTTCTGCGGTGGTGAGACCAGCAGCGAGGAAGGCATACTGCCGGAATCTCTGTGCAACGCACCCTATTATCATACAGAGATTGAGGGTGACTTCGTACTGCAGGTAAAGGTATCCCATGCTTTTCGTGAGACATATGACTCTGCCTCCATCATGGTTATGCAGGACATGGCCAACTGGGCCAAGTGCTGCTTTGAACTGACGGATTTTGGCACGCATGCGGCAGTGAGCGTAGTGACCAGGAATGGTGAATCTGACGACGCCAATGGCTGTGATATTGAAGGTCAGGATCATCTCTGGCTGCGGGTGTGCCGTGTTGGACGGGCATTCTCTTTCCATTACTCCAAGGACGGGGAGCATTTCCATATGACGCGCTACTTCCTCATGCCCTCCTGTAAAGCCATTAAAGTCGGCATGCTGGCGCAGGCTCCCACCGGCAATGGCGGCGAACGCATTTATGAACATCTGACCATTGAGCATAAAACAGTAAAAAATATCCGTGCAGGTGAATAAGGTGAAGCAGAATCCATACAGACGGACGCAGCTGGCATGCTATCTTGGCTTTGTGACACAGGCCATCTGTGCAAACTTTGTTCCCCTGCTGTTCCTGACCTTTCATCACGCCTATCATATCAGCTTCGGACAATTGGCACTGATCTCCACATGTTTTTTCTTTACGCAGCTGGTGGTGGACTTCATCTGCGCTACCGTCGTAGACAGGCTGGGCTACCGTCCCTGTATCATTGCCGCGGAAGTCACTTCCGGGCTGGGACTGGCCGGATTGGCTTTCCTGCCGGACCTGCTTCCGTCGCCGTTTGCAGGTATCCTTGTCTGTGTCACGGTCTATGCCATCGGCAGCGGCCTGACTGAAGTGCTGGCCAGCCCAATCATTGAAGCCTGTCCCTTTGAAAATAAGGAAAGCATGATGAGCCTGCTCCATTCCTTCTACTGCTGGGGCGCGGTAGGCGTGATTCTGGGCTCCTCGCTGTTCTTTGCCGTTTTTGGCATAGACAAATGGCGCATCCTGGCTGTGTTGTGGTCTGTGATTCCGCTGTATAACATCTGGAATTTTTCCACCTGTCCCATTGAGCGGCTGGTAGCCGAGGGGCAGAGCATGACCATGGTGCAGCTGTGCAGGACCAGGGCCTTCTGGGTCTTCATCGTGCTGATGGTGTGCGCCGGTTCCTCCGAGATCGCTATGGCTCAGTGGGCATCTGCGTTCACAGAATCAGCTCTGCATGTCTCCAAAGCAGCAGGCGACCTGGCCGGTCCCTGTGGCTTTGCTGTATGTATGGGCATCAGCCGTCTGCTGTATGGCAAGTTCGGTGAAAAAGTTGATCTGACCATCTTCATGGTGGCTTCCGGTATACTCTGCCTGATCTGCTACCTGCTGGCAGGACTGGCCAGATTGCCGGTTCTTGGCCTGGTTGGCTGCGCTGTGTGCGGCTTCTCGGTGGGTATCATGTGGCCGGGCTCCATCAGCATTTCTTCCCGCATCCTGCCTGCGGGCGGAACCGCGATGTTTGCGCTGCTTGCACTGGCTGGGGATCTGGGCGGTGCGCTTGGCCCGGCCATCATCGGCAATGTGTCGCAGAACGCCGGGAACAACTTGCAGGCGGGCATGCTGGCCGGCATCGGCTTTCCAATCGTTCTGGTGCTGTGCGTGTTCATGGTCCGCAAGCAGTACAGGGCATCCAGCACAAAGTAAACATTTTTTCAGGCCTGAATCCGCCGCTCGGGGCCTGTATCGTTTACCGCAGACCAGAAGCCGCCTTTCCGCGCGGCAGGGTTCACGGTTACAGCGGTCCTGCTTTTGACAAACAAGAACGTAAAATCCATATAATTCCCCTTCAGCGCCGCATCAGCCGGCGCTTTCTTTCTGTATGCCGGTCCATACCACTGCACGATGACCGCAGGTGCTTCATGCGGGCCTGCCGGTGTGGATGAGAAGACAGCCACAGTCATACGCGGCACCGCCACAGATTGTCCTCAGCGCTATGCCAGTTGACAGAAGCTGCAGTCTTTACTGGTATTGAGCTCATCATGTACCTCACCCGAGAGTTTTCCCGCTTCAGTCAAACCAGCGGACCGGAAGAGGGAACATGAACGCTGTACCAGCTTTTTTTATATTTATCATTTTGTTAATTCATTATTTTATTAAATAAATATCAAAATCACCGGAATTTCTCCCCTTGTGCAGCGTTCTGAACTCATCATTTGTTTTCTCAGGCTGTCAAATGCCCGCGCCGGCCTATCCGGTACAGAAGTTGACCGCCTGGTCCTGGCGCACCCATCCCTTATTGACGCCATGAACCGCTGCATATCTCCGTCGGAATCCACGTGACCATGAACCTCACAGACGTTATGGCCCACCTGGCACATTTCATCCGTACACATGCTGAAGAAGAGCCCCGTTTTGCACATGGTCCCGGAGGCGCTGCCCTCTCCTCTTAGCCAGCAGGGCCGCACAGGGCAGCTGCAGCCCGGCCGTCCGACATTCCTTGAAAGTCCTTCAGGGGCCTTTTTTCTGAGAAAAAACTGTGCCCCATGGCTCTGAAACTTCCGATGCCCGTCTGAAGACGCACGCTTTGATTGGACAGTCACCTTTTCGTAACTAAGGCACCATAAAGTGCGTACTGGTCAGATGAGCGCAAGCTGAATATAATGGGATAGCCGTCAGGATGAGAAGACGGCAGGGAGTGAACACCATGGAACAGAAAATAATGGAACTGAAAAAGACCCTCGCAGAGGCGGATGCGGTGATCATCGGTGCAGGCGCCGGGCTCTCCACAGCTGCAGGGTTCGTTTATTCCGGTGAGCGGTTTAACAGATATTTTGGGGATTTCAGTAAAAAATACGGCTTTCATGACATGTATTCGGGCGGTTTCTTTCCCTATGAGACGCAGGAGACCTTCTGGGCCTTCTTCAGCAGGAACATCTGGATCAACCGCTACATGGACGCACCGAAGGACACCTATGACAATCTGTTCCGCCTCGTGAAAGACAAGGATTACTTCGTTCTGACCACCAACGTGGACCATTGCTTTCAGAAAGCGGGATTTGATAAAAAGCGGCTTTTCTATACCCAGGGCGATTATGGCCTGTTCCAGTGCAGCAGGCCCTGCTGCAAAAAGACCTGGGACAATGAAGCCATGATCCGGGAGATGCTCCTTGCGCAGGGCTTTGCCATCGGAGAGCATAATGTGCTCACCCTGCCGGAAGGCAGGTCCGCCGCCATGAGCATTCCCACACACCTGCTCCCCAAGTGCCCTAACTGCGGACGGCCTCTGACCACGAACCTGCGGGCAGATGACAGGTTTGTGGAGGATGAGGGCTGGCAGTCAGCCGCTGTGGAATATGAGGCCTGGGTGACGGAGCACCAGGAAAAGAAGGTAGTATACCTGGAGATTGGCGTAGGCTTCAACACACCGGGCATTATCAAGTACAACTTCTGGCAGCAGGTTCACCAGAACAGAAGCGCTGTCTATGCATGCCTCAATATGGAAGAAAGCCCTGTTCCGGATGAAATCAGGGACCGTTCCATTGTGATCTGCGGCGATTCGTCACAGGTGATCCGGGAGCTTATTTCATGATTATCAATACCGGACAGCGTACCGATATCCCCGCCTTCTATGCTGACTGGTTCGCGAACCGCCTGAGGGAAGGCTATGTGCTGGTGCGCAACCCCTACGATCCAAAAAGCATCAGCCGCTACCGTCTGACTCCGGACGTGGTGGACTGCATCGGCTTTTGCACCAAAAACCCGGAACCCATGCTGAAATACATGGACCTGCTCAAGCCTTTCCATCAGTTCTGGTACGTGACCATCACGCCCTACGGGAAAGAAATCGAGCCCCACGTACCCAACAAGCTGAAGGTGCTGGAAACTTTCAGGCGTCTTTCAGAGACAGTCGGACCGGGCAGCATGGGCTGGCGGTACGATCCCATATTCATCAGCAGCACCTATCCTGTGGAGCGGCACATCCGGGCGTTTGAGTACATGGCAAAAGAACTCTCAGGCTATACCCGGACAGCAGTTATCAGCTTTATTGATCTGTACGAGAAGACGAAGCGGAACTTCCCGGAGGCAGGGCCTGTCAGCACCGAGGACCGTCTGACCCTGGGCAAGGCCTTTGTTGATATCGGAAAAAAATACGGGATGACCATCCGTCCATGTGCAGAGGGGAACTTGCTGGCCCGGTTCGGGGCTGACTGCAGCGGGTGCATGACCATCTCCATGTATGAGGATGCCATCGGCCAGCGGCTGAAGGTGCCAAGACAGGCCCCGGCACGGAAACAATGTGCCTGCTACCTGAGCAGAGACATCGGTGCATACAATACCTGCGGCCACCTGTGCCGGTACTGCTACGCAAACTGCGACGCAGACACTGTCCGCAGGAACATGCTCAAGCATGATCCACAGTCGCCTTTGCTCATAGGGAACCTTATGCCGGGCGACACGATAAACGAAGCGCAGCAGGAAAGCTGGATCGACGGACAGATCAGCATGATCCAGCTGTTACAGAAATAAGGCCCCGCAGCAGGAAACGCCATCCTGACAGCCGGAAAAAGGCCCATCAGCATGTCAGAACCACCTCAAAACGTGGCGGAACCACATAAAAAGCTCCGGAAGCTTATGCTGCCGTAGCTTTTTGCGCAGTCTGTCTGAAGTGTTCCCCACAAAAAGGCTCAGACAATGGACTCGCGCTTGGCCATACAGGGAATGAAAGGGATAAATCATCCGGAGCAATGCACAGTTTGCTCTCAGCGGATGCACAGAGTTCATCGTACCCGTGCCTTTGTGTCCTCTGCAATAAGCCGGATGATGCTCCGTACCTTCTGCGCAAGCTCCTTTGCACCGTCATCGCCAGTCTCAGACAGAACTACAGTCAGGAGCCTATGATAATTCTCCGCACAGGTTTTATACAGTTGCTTCACTTTTCCGTTATCGTGATGAAGACATTGCGGCTGTCCCGGACTTTTGCAGCATATCCCATTTCATTCAGCACATGGGCAACATGCACAGAGAAGTACAGTACATCCGGAGGCTGTGTAACATCCTTTCCGGAATGATCCATGCACATGCGTTTCCGGTTGACAAAAAATTGTTTTCGTGGAAAATGGGCAAAGCAATTGTTCCCCGCCGGCTCATTCCTGCACAGAACCGGTGCCGCTGAGGCCCTTGGGGACCTGGCAACCGGTATGAAAAACATGGGAGGTCAATATATGAACAAAAGAAAGATTCTTGCGGTTCCCGCCGGATGCTTCTGGGCAGTCATTGCTGCATGCATGCTGGGGATCGGCATCGGGTCATTCTGCGATTTTGATATTGCTATGGCAGTGGCCAACAAAACCCAACTCGGCACCTACTTTGCCACATTCAGCCCCTTTCTGGCTTACGCTCTGCTACCCTCAGGCGGCACGTGTCTTTTTGTGGGTCTGAAAAAGAAGGGCGCTTCCTTCAAGGTCCTGTCATGGACGCTGCTGGTGTTCAGCTGGTTCATGGCGGTGTATTTCTCCAATGAGTATTTCGGAAGAGCTGTACGCCCCTTGTTTGGCTATACGGCCGGAGAATCCTCCGCTGCCCTTTCCGCCGCCAGCTGGCTGGTCTGGGCCATATCGTATGCCTGTGTGCCACCCGTCGTGGGCCGGCTCCTGGACGATTCTGATCCGGATAAACTGATTGCCGTCGGCGCCGCGCTTCTGGTTATCTCCTTTTCAGCGGATGCTGTGATGCAGTGGCTGAAACAGGTAGGTTCCCGCCCGCGGCCCAAATATCTGCTGACTCTGGAAGACCCTGCCTCTGAGTTCCGCAACTGGTGGCAGATGGTCCCCCATCTGGCGGGCAGCAATGACAGCTATCAGAGCTGGCCCAGTGGCCATATGTCCATCGTCAGTGTCCTGTTTGCCCTGCCGGTTCTGACGGACTGCATGAACATCCGGAAATCCCTGAAGCCCCGGGTCAACCTCATCTCTTTTTTCTTCGTATGTGTCTTTGTGCTGATCTGCGGATATAACCGGATGCACATGACCAATCATTTCCTGTCGGACGTCTGCTTCGGTACGCTGCATACCAGCCTGATTACAGCAGGGATCTGTACAGCGTTCCTCAAGGCGCTACCGCAGGAAAACTGAAGCCGGCTGCGCAAAGGAAAGGCAGCATGCTGAAGCTGATTCAGTACGTCCCATTGTCCGGCGGTCTCTGTGAATAAAGCCCCATCTGATCCGGAAATGCGTACCGGGGCATGCTCCCCTTCATGTCCGGCCCGAAGCCAGTGTAACACCGCAGCATTCCCTTTGCGGAATGCTGTTTTTTCTTCATCGCACTGACAAATGCATGTGCCGGAGCACCGTGTCTGTCCTGCTGCGGAAAAAAGACTTATAACCCCGCTCTCCGGAAGCAGAACAGGTGCTGTCCCGGACCAGACCGAGAAGGAAGCGTCCCGGGATAATTGCAGCCCATGTACCCTGCCATCTGTTCCGGAGCATCACCTGGACTGCACTGGACTGTTGACCGTTTACGATTTATACTTGGAAGCGCAGAAAGCCGGAGCATGCCCTTGCTGGTTTCCGTTACCATCATGGGATCTGACATGGCCCGGAACTGCCGGAAAATGATAACGATGGGAGGAAAAGAAAATGAAAAAAATCATTTCATTGGTCATGTCATTGCTGATGCTGTGCACAGTGATGGGTGGCTTTGCAGAAGAAGGACGGATCAGTCCTCTGTATGCCACCGTGGGTGAAGCCATGGATGACAGCATGGAGAACCGTGTCATCGCAGGAGGCGTTCCGGAACAATACTTTGCTGTAGTCACACAGAAGGATGGAAAATACTACCGCAGCGTTGCCTACTGTGACGAAAAGCTCAATGAGCTCAATGAAGCCCTGAACAGTCTGGACTATGAAGCGGAAGACTTTTTTGAGAAACATGAAGCTGCCATGCAGGCAGTGGAGGATTACATGAAGACGCTTCCAATCGCCTACAGTGAAGAGTTCACGGCCGCGCCCCTGACAGATGAGGAAATGGAAGCCACCATAGGAAAGACACTGTCCCAGCTCGAGGAAGAAGGCTTTGAGCTCGGGAGCAACGGAACAGAATCAGACGAAAATGATGAGCTCATTATCGTCTATAGCCTGCGTTACGGCGTCTATGACTATTTCTGTGAGGTGGACGCAGACTTTGATCAGTATATCGAAGCCCAGGAAAATGACACACAGGGCGATCTGAAAGTTAAAGGGATAAAACTGGCCGGCATCACAGAGTGGGGATACGATATGCGGTTCCATACTGACGGTACCGTAGATGAGCCGGAAGATCCCTTTGCGGACATGGTAGCGATCCTCGCAGAATTCAGTGCCATGCTGGAAAAGGTCATGGCCGGCGAGGAAATTGATATCGTGAGTTTCGCAGACACGCTGAAAGCGCAATATCCTGACTCTGCGGACATGATTGACTTTTATGTGATGATGTACCAGTCCTACGGAGCAGAGGGGCTCGCCTCGATACTGACCCCCGCCGAATAAGAAGGCCGGCAGATCCGACCTGTCTGAGCCCTGGACATATTCTTCCACATCTGACGGGCACCGGAACCTGGGAAGTTCTGAATCGGGATGAACCGGCCCGGTCCTGACCTGCATGCAAAAAAACGCAGCAGATAAAAGACAAGGGCACCTGCAACAGCTTTTCGCTCCCCGGCGGACAAGGTTACCGGTACCAGGCTTTTTCTGAAACCACCCACTGCCCGGAGATGAGAAAATCATAATGGTCCATGCGGCATCAGACCGGGAAAGCCGAAAGAAAAGCAGAAAAACCTGCTCCAACCAGGTTTTCTGCTTTTCTTTATATCGCATTGTTTTCCCGGACCTTGTCATTTCACAGGAACACCGCCATTCCCCTGCTGTGAGGTACCGCATGGGCCCAGGACTGCTGGGATACATCTGGACGTATGCTTGGCACAGCCGCTCCAAAGCCTGGCAGAGCACATGCCCCAGGGCGTCTGACTGCACAGTGCGGGGCCATGAGAAAAATGACTGTCGGGCATTCGTCATCGGGACCGTGCGGTCCTGTCAGTCCAGGATGAAAGCGCTTTCTTCAGCAGCGGCGCCGGGCTCCATTTGCTGCAGGGTCCATGCAGTCCCCTGCTGTTCGTGCGCCGCAGGAACCTGGTCCATCGCTGAAAGCCTCATCAGTTTATGGTGAGGCCATCCATCCCCGCGACAGCTGTCCCGGGTGGCAGACACGTCAGTCCCGGAGCCAGAGGATGGCAAGTACCACATGGTTTGATAGGACCCGGATCTGATCCGGCTGGACATGTAACGTGAAAAAAGCGACCGTCTGACCTGTGTTGCATGTCCAGAACCCGGCCTTCCAAAAGCCTCAGCTCCATGCTATATTTACCATGGTCATAAGGCCGCCACTTCTGAATTCTGCAACAGGAAGTAAAAAAGAATGACTGAACATTTTATAGACATGCACAGCTATCCACGGAAAGCGCATTTTGACTATTTTCGTTCTTTACAGTACCCATATGTCGGAGTCACTGTCGATCAGGACGTGACCGATGCCCTCCGTTTCAGCAAAGAAACCGGACATTCTTTCTATCTGACATTTCTTCATGCTGTTGCCCTTGCTGCAGATGCTGTTCCTGAATTCAGACAGAGAATCCGCGGTGATCAGATCATTGAGTATTCAGAATGTCCCACTTCGCATACAGAGCGAACAAAAAGCGGAGAATACTGCTATTGTACGCTTCATCACCACATGAGCCTTCCGGAATATTTTGCGCGTGCAGAAGAAGTGAGGCAGAATTGTGCATCAAACGGCATCACAGAGGATGAGGACTCAGAGAGCATGTATTTCATTTCAGCGCTCCCCTGGCTGCACTACACATCCCTGATTCAGCCCGTTGCCTGCGGTGATGAATCCAATCCGAGAATCACATGGGGGAAATACATCATTACAGAATCCGGCAAGGCTGTAATGCCTGTTTCAGTATTGGTACATCACGCATTGGCAGACGGAAGCCACATTGCCCAATTCTATAACAGTCTGGAACTGGAAACTGCAAAATTCCGTTCCGGACGATGAACCCCCGTCCGCAGATATCAGTTCGAAGACTTCCTGCAAAAGAAAGCTGAGCGGCAAATGGAAATGGTCGGAACGGACCGCCAGGATACCTTGAAACGCCCTGTCCCCACCTTTGCCGGAGCCTGGGTTTTTTCTCCCTTCCCACGGATGTGTTCCGGCAGGACTCAGGCACCCTGTCCCTTTATCCACCACAAATAACGGTCCCTTTATCGTTCAAAGGCCGGGCGCCATCTGCAGGCGCCCGGCCTTTGAACTTCTGGTTTTGTTTTTGCTCAAGCCCCGGTATGGATCACTCAGGCCTTGTTGAACTTTTCCTTGGGCTGTTTGCAGCGGGGGCACTTCCAGCCGTCCGGAAAGTCTTCAAATGCCGCACCGTCATGCTCCGCCGGATCGTAGACATAGCCGCAGACAGAACAGAAATATTTGCCTGTCCCTTCATCCAGGACAAAACAGTCATCTGTCGGCCAGATGGTTTCCGGAGGATTGTCCAGGTCCATGACCCGCTTCGCTTCCAGGTTCTCGTATCCCAGAGGTGTATGGGTGCTGCAGTAGACAGCCGGATGGCTGCGGATAAATTCCCGCACCGTGTTCTGCGTGCTCCTGGCCAGATCATTGCCGGTGTCGCTGAGGTCAGGGAACTGATCTACGTCATGCTGAAGGGAGATAACGGAAAATTTCTCCGGGATCGACGGACCTGATATCCGGACAGATCCTGACAAATGCCATTTCTTTTTTCAATCCGGAAGATACGGAAGAACTCCGGCTCTTTTATGAATATGTGTCCGGCGGCATAGCGGCTTTCATCATCCGGTGGGTCCTGGACAGCAGCCTTTCTGAGGACAGGGCAGCCGCCCTGCTCACCGATACGCTTCTTCAGGTCCCGGCCCGGATGCCTGACTGTCTCAGCACACAGGTGCAGGAAAAATGACATGGGTCACCTTCCGGGTACACACAATGGGGCGCACGGCCGTCCTGATGACTGTATGCCGGACATGTCCGTTGCTTGCCTGTCTGTGGTGATGCCTGACAGACTGAGGAAGAGATACGCTGCAGCACCGGAACTCTGTTGGACAGACCGTTCCCGGTGGAGCGTGCCCTGTAAAGACAACCGAAAAATATACGAAAAGACCAACTGTCACCAGCAGTTTTCTGCGCATAACAGTTGGTCTTTTTGCGCCGCTCCCATTTTTTACGGCTTTTCCCGGCCTGCGGCAGCATTCAGCCGGGTGTTCAGACAGCGGGCTGAATGCTTTCGTTTTTTCCACGGAACAGACAGTCCATCCGGATCCCTCCGTGATGCGTATGGTGCCACCCTCATCACGGAGCACACAGTATGGGATACAGACACCGCATGTACACAAAAAGGCTGCCGCTCTGGCCAAAGAATGGACTCCTGCGGCAGCCAGTCATGCTGATATATCCCGGTGGTGCGTTCCTGATCAGGCGGCTTATTCAGCCTCCGCCAGGTTCTCTTCACAGAACAGGGTGATCACGTTCCTGATCATCGCTTCATCTGCATCCACAGGGAAGCCTGCAGCCAGCCAGTAGGCATACGGTCCCTCATTGTACTTGGTCAGATCGTCCATATTGCTGCCATAGCGGAACTCCAGATGGAAAGTCGTGTCAGGGGTATCGGGCATCAGGAAGAAATAACGGAACTCGCCCGCATCCGCGTCGGCCGTCTCATAGAGGGAGCCATCCATCATTCCGCCCAGGGACAGCGGTCCCACATAGGCATAGGTGTGGCTGAAAACAGGGTTCCCTGCTTCATCTGTACCGCTGATGACCGCGCCGTCAAAGGTGATGCTGGAAACACCGTTGATGAAAAGGCAGTCAAACTGCGCGCCTTCTGAACCGTCGCCAAAGGCATCCACGGCCGCCTGGCCGTAAATGGTTCCATTGCACGCAGCCTTCAGCATCTCCGCTACCGCAGGGGCAGCCTCCTCGCCAAGGGCTTCCACGCAGGGCGCCAGCCAGATCTCGTCATACTTCGGATCGGTGATCACGGGAAACAGGGGCTCATAGGTGCCCTTCACAGCCTCCAGCAGCGCAGCGCCATCCAGAGCCGCAGCCTTCTTGGCATAGGGGAAGGTCAGTTCCGGGTAACCAAAGGCGGCCACTGTCACAGTGTACTGTACCCCGTCTTCGAACAGCGGGCTCTCGCTGCCGTTGCGTGCCTTGACCACGCCATCCGCATTGAGGACGCCGTTCTCATCGAGAGCAATAAAGTTGCCGATGGTGCCGTGATGGCCCACAATTTCCTGCTCTGTGGCCTTTTCCGCACCGTCTGCCAGGATCTGCACATGCTCAATATTCTGCAGGTAATCAGCCAGGGAACCGGAAGCGAGCACAATCTTCTCGCCGTCAAAGGAGATGTCGGAAGCACTCAGGCCGCTGTCAATGATGAACCATGGTGCCTGTGCTGCCGCAGGGCCTCCCTCAAAAGAGGGGGAACGGTACTTGCCGCTGGCGTCCACCACGTTCACATAGTAGTAGCCGGCCTTCACGCTGGCGGGGTCCGCAAAGGTGATAACGACCTTTCCGTCAGCGATTTCAGCGGTATAGCTCTCCGCGGGGACAATCTCCTCATTGCGCACGCCCCAGCGGATATCAAGCAGCTGCAGGTCAAAATCCTCAGGCAGCGCGTTGGTCAGGGTGACCACACCATTTTCGGCAGATTCCACCGGCAGTGCGCTGCCTTCTACAGACAGGAACGTCTTGCCGGGCCTGTTCTCAAAGGCATTGATTACAGCTTCCTGTGCGGCGGCGCTGACCATGGTCGCACCGGAGACAGCATCCGCTCCGCCTGTCATGTCCATCGCACGGACCTCTTCAAGGGTCTTCCCGACAAACTTGTCCAGCAGACCTGCGCCGACTGCTGCATCGTAATAGGGCTTATTCTTGTTGGCCCAGAATTCTTCGTTCCCTGCCTGCACAGAACCCTCAGAGCCAGTGCCATTGTCCTTCACGGAAGTGATGGTGCCGCTTTCGTCCACCTCAACCAGCAGCCGGACATTATAAAACGGAGGATGGATAAACGGGGCAGTTGAAGGGTAGTTGCGCTGGTCCACATTGGCGTCGCCCTCAAGTGTCGCCGCCATCGCGAAGGACGCGGACATCGCAAGACAGAGCACCATCATCAGGGCAGTCATCAGGCGAAAATTTTTCATGGGATTCCTCCTTTTGGATTGTGCGGCCCATAGCCGCGCTTGCATGGATCAGTATATTGTTAGTTTTAGCTAACCCACGGCCAAAAACAAAGCAGTCCCCGGCATAACAGGCACTGGCAGCTCATCGTTAGTTAAAACTAACATGCGCATTGTAACGCAGGGACAAACGGGCCGTCAATGTCTGATATTGACTTTCCCGGGCTCACGGGAAGGGACAGCCGGGCACATATGCCGTCGGATGGCAAAAAAACAGAACCTGGAAGTGCCCCGCGCTTGCTCTCTGTCCCTGCCCTCCTTTCCCGTTCCCTCCGGAATGTACCTTGTCAGGAAACATAAGGCAGGACGAAAATTCTATATTGACACCGTGTCAGTTTTGTGTTACGATCCTCAATGCTGACACAGTGTCAGTTTTGTTTGAGGAGGTCGTTCACATGTCCAGAGGTTCACCAGAGCTGACAACGGCGCGCAGAGAAGAAATCATGGCCGCCTGTGCAGAGCTGAATGAAACCATGAGCTTCAAAGAAATCACCATCAAGGAGATCGGCGCGGTCACAAGCTTTACCCGTACCTCGATTTACAACTACTTTGAGACAAAGGAAGAGATCTTCCTGGCGCTTCTGCAGAGAGAATATGAGATGTGGGTAAGCGCCATGGAGGCTGTGATGGCTGAAAAGGCCGCCATGTCCCGCAGCGAGCTTGCACAGACATTGGCCCGCACACTCACGGACAGGCCGAGACTCCTGCGGCTCCTGTCCATGAACCTTTTCGATATGGAAGCCAATTCCCGCCCGGAACGTCTGGCTGAGTTCAAGCGTTCCTTCGGGGCCTCCCTGGATACCGTCGGGCGCATGCTCGAAAAGTACATCCCTGAGATGGACAGCTCGGCAAGACAGCAGTTCCTGTATGCCTTCTTCCCCTTTATCTATGGGATCTACCCCTACACCAGCGTGACGGACAAGCAGAAAGCCGCCATGGAACTAGCCGGCATTCCTTATGTGTACCAGTCCGCCTATGACCTCACATACACCTGTCTGAGCAAGCTGCTTGTCAACCACCCACCACTTAGCCCAAAGGCTTGAAGTGGGGGGCTTGTAAAAGCCCTGATTGACCAGCCAAAGGTCTTCGGGACCTACGTTGATTGAGTCAAAACACCTATGGACGTATCACCTAATCCGTAGCCCTGTTGACCATTATGAAAAGTTCCGATGGGCAGGAACGGCGTGATGGCCGTAAAAAGTTCTTTCAACATTGGCGAAGTACGCACCGACTTATAGTTTATAGCGTATGAGCAATGAGAAAGGACGTGCCTGCATGGTATATGTGAAAAGCATCAATGGACAGCCACTTATGCCGACAAAACGGCACGGCTTTGTCCGCAGACTGCTGAAGTCTGGAAGGGCAAAAGTGATTCATCGCTGTCCGTTTACCATACAGCTTTTGAAGGAAGGCGCTCCTCAGGATACTTTGCTCTTTCGAAACTGGACGGGACGATCACAACAAACTCTGTATCGTGCAAGAAACTTAAACTATTAGAAACAGCAACCAATTATTACTAGAAAGGAGATGTCATGGGGACACTGGAGTTGTCTGAGCACAATTCCTCCCACGACCTATAGATGTCGGGGTCTCCTTGCGTATATTTTATGATGATGTATACCAAGCTGGGCCAATCCAGTCTGACTGTTTCCCGGATCTGCATGGGGTGCATGGGCTTTGGCGATACCCTTCAGGGCCAGCACACCTGGACACTGGACGAGGAGCATTCCCGTCAGATTATCCGCCACGCCCTGGAGATGGGCATCAACTTCTTTGACACGGCTATCGCCTACCAGAGCGGCACCAGCGAACAATACGTGGGCCGCGCCTTGAGGGACTTTGCCAGGCGTGATGAAGTCGTCGTAGCCACCAAGTTCCTGCCCCGCACCCCCGAGGAGATTGAAAGAGGCATCACCGGGCAGAAGCACATTGAGCACATGATCAACAAAAGCCTGGAGAACCTCGGCATGGACCATGTGGACCTGTATATTTACCACATGTGGGACTGGCTCACTCCAATCGAAGATATTCTGGACGGCCTGAACCGTGTGGTCAGGGCAGGCAAGGCGCGCTACATCGGCATTTCCAACTGTTTTGCCTGGCAGCTGGACAAGGCCAACGCCATCGCTGACCGGGAGGGCTGGGCCAGGTTCATCTCCGTGCAGGGACATTACAACCTGATCTTCCGGGAGGAGGAGCGGGAAATGGTGCCTTACTGTCAGGAGGAGGGCATCGCCCTGACCCCCTACAGTGCGCTGGCAGCAGGGAGACTGTCGCGCAGGCCCGGGGAAACCTCCGAGCGTCTCGAAAAGGACGCCTATGCCAGGTTCAAGTACGATGCCACTGCACAGCAGGACCGCACCATCATTGACCGGGTAGCGGAGCTGGCCGAAAAACACGGCGTGACCATGACAGAAATCTCCCTGGCCTGGCTTCTGACCAAAGTGGCTTCCCCGGTGGTCGGTGCGACGAAGCTCCACCACGTGGACGGCGCGGTGAAGGCAGTGGACCTGGAACTGACGGATGATGAAACCGCGTATCTGGAAGCTCCTTATGTGCCCCACCCGCTGGCCGGCGTGATGGCGCAGAATAAACCGTCTTCTGCCAAAGAAAAGCACGTCTGGTCCACCGGCAGCCAGAAGATCGGGTGAACCATATGCAGGGAATCATCCGTCGCATCTGGCCAGAACAGGGCCTGCCAGATAACAGACAGTACTTTTCTCCCGAAGCGCTGAGTGCCATGATCGTCCCTCTGGTGATTGAACAGGTGCTGCAGATGGTGGTAGGGCTGGCCGATACCATGATGGTGAGCTACGCCGGCGAGGCCGTGGTGGCAGGGGTGGGCCTTGACACCATGGTGTACACCATTTTCATCTACCTCTTTACAGCTGTTTCTGCCGGCGGGGCCGTGGTCGTGAGCCAGTACATCGGAAGCCATGACAAGGAAAACGCAGAGCTGGCCGCGTCCCAGATTTTCCATATCGCGCTCCTTCTGTCCCTGGTGTGCATGGTCCTGATGCTGCTTTTCGGCTCCCCCCTTCTGCTTGCCATGTACCCGCACACGGAAGCAGCCGCCATGGAAGCCTGCCGGACCTATATGCGGATCACAGCGATTTCCTTCCCGGCAAACGCACTTTACAATGCCGGCGCAGCCGTGTTCCGGTCCATGGGCGATACCAGAACGACCATGTGGGTCTCGCTGATGGCGAACCTCATCAATGCGGCAGGCAATGCCATCGGCATCTTTGTGCTCAGAGCCGGCGCGGCAGGCGTGGCCTGGCCGACGGTGATCTCCTGGTACGCGGCCTCGGCTGTCATGACCTTTCTGTGCACCCGCCGGCGCCGGGAAGGACAGGTCTGCATCCGTGCAGAGCACGTGCTGAAGCTGAATGTGCCCATGGCAAAGCGGATTTTGGGCGTCGCGGTCCCCAACTCCGTGGAGAACACCCTCTTTCAGGCCGCCAAGGTCGTGCTCGGCATGATGGTGGCCACCTTCGGCACTTCCCAGATCGCAGCCAACACGGCAGGTCAGACCTTCTGGTCACTGGCAGCCTGCATGGGCACAGCCATGAGCACGGTGTTCATCACCGTTATTGGCCAGTGCACTGGCTCGGGGGATATGGAGGCAACGGAGTGGTACATGCGCAGCCTGACCCGTCTGTCCCTGGTACTGTCGGTTGCATGGAACGCCATGGTCATGGTCCTGACCCCGCTCCTGCTCCCGCTGTATGATCTCCCGGATGAGACAAAACGCCTGATCCTGATCATTGTTGCCATCCACAATCTTTTTTCCGCTTTCGTCCAGCCCTTCTCCATGCCGCTTTCCTCTGGTCTGCGCGCAGCCGGGGACGTGAAGTTCACCATGTGGGCGTCCCTTTTCGCGACCGTCGTGTGCCGCACGTTCCTCTCCTTCCTTCTGGCCGCCTATCTTGGCCTGGGAGTGGTAGGCATCGCGTTGGCCATGGTCCTGGACTGGTGCATCAAGGCCGCACTGGATATCTGGCGCCTGCGCAGCGGACGCTGGAAGGAAAAGCGGATCATATAACGGCCCGGACAGATTGAAAAGGGACCTGTCCGGGAGGGCATCTTTCAAAAAACCGGTAAAAGCTGTCTGCATATAAAAAGGAGGATCACTCTCATGAAAGCTTTACCAAAAATTGCCCTTGGCGCATGGGCCTGGGGAAATGACGGGACCTTCGGCAGCAGCCTGACAGCCGATACGCTCCGCCCTGTCTTTGACGCAGCCATGGCACACGGCCTGAACCTTTGGGACACCGCCTACGCCTACGGCATGGGCACTTCTGAAAAGGTACTTGCCGGTTTCCTGAAGGGGCTGCCCAGGGACAGCTACCTGGTATCCGACAAGTTCACCCCGCAGTGTGAAAACGGAAAACCCACCGCCATGGCTGACATGATCGGCATGCAGCTGGAGCTGATGGGCCTTGACCGCTTCGACATCTACTGGATCCACAATGTCTGGGGCGCTCCCCATTGGACCGAGGAAGTGGCCAGGTACTTTGAAGGCAGGCCCGACGCACCGATGATCGGCGTATCCAACCACAACCTGGCGGAGATCAGACAGGCCGATGAGATCCTCCGGTCACACGGGCTCAGGCTCAGTGCGGTGCAGAACCACTACAGCCTCATCAACCGTTCCTCCGAGGATTCCGGCATCCTTGCCTACTGCCGGGAAAACGGCATCGTGTTCTTCTCCTACATGGTTCTCGAGCAGGGTGCGCTGTCTGGCAAGTATGACGAGCAGCATCCCATGCCGGAAGGCTCCGACCGGGCCGCGGTCTATAATCCTGTGCTGGGCAGACTGGGCAAGCTGAATGCCGCCATGAAAAAGCTGGCGGATTCCTACGGCGTATCCGTCGCCCAGATCCCTGTGGCCTGGGCCATCGCCAAAGGCACGCTGCCCATCATCGGCGTGACAAAGGTCAGCCATGTGGAGGACGCCGTGAAGGCAGCGCAGGTCACCCTGACCGCTGAGGAAGTGAAGGAACTGGAAGAACTGGCGGACACGCTGGGGATCCAGGCCGTCCGCATGTGGGAAAAGGAGATGAAGTAAAATGGCAAAGAAAAATATAGGCGCCTCCCTTGCCCTGTACCCATCTCCCCTGATCGTGGTCGGTGCAATGGTGGAGGGAAAGCCCACCTGGACGCTGGTGGCCCACACCGGCACCATGGCCCACAGCCATCTCATGGTTTCCCTTGTGCAGGCACACTACATCAACAAGGGCATCCGGGAGAATAAAAAGCTCTCTGTCAACGTGGTGGATGCTTCCTGGCTCAGGGACGCGGACCGCATGGGCACCATCAGCGGAAACAAAGCAGATAAGTCCGGGGCCTTTGCCTGGACAATGGGCGAACATGGCGCACCGCTCATTGATGAAGCCAAAGTGTCCATCGAATGCGAAGTGGACGGCAACTATGAGCTTGAACATTTTGACCATTTTGAACCGAATCCGCTTCGCGGAAGGACGTAATCATGCTATACTTAATCACAGTCAT
>CAMNGW010000018.1 GCA_946538615.1 uncultured Clostridia bacterium | reverse complement strand
GCTGGGCACAAAAGGGCTTGTCAATATTCAGTACCTGATCTATGACAATGAGCTCTACGTCATCGAGGTCAATCCCAGGGCCAGCCGGACGGTGCCTTATATCTCAAAGGTGACAGGCGTGCCCATGGTGGACCTCGCCTCCCATGTCATGCTCGGTGAGCCCCTTGCCAGCCTCGGCTACGGTACGGGCCTGCACCGCACGCCCCCGTATGTCGCCGTCAAGGTACCGGTCTTCTCTTTTGAGAAGCTCATGGATGCCAACTCCATCCTCGGACCTGAGATGAAATCCACCGGCGAGGTGCTGGGTATCGGAAAAACCATGGCAGAAGCGCTCTTCAAAGGTCTCTCTGCTGCAGGCTTCTCGGTTCCTTCGCACTCAGGCCCGGATGCCGGCTCTGTGCTCATCTCCGTAGAAGAAAACGATTACCAGGAGATTATCTCCCTCGCCAAACGCTTTTATGACCTCGGTCTGAACCTGTATGCCACCTCAGGTACGGCAAACGCGATCCGACAGCTCGGCATTCCTGTGACGCCTGTACCCAATGCCACTGAGAGCCCTGTGCTGATGGAACTGATGGAGAGCGGCAAGCTGAATTATCTGATCTATACCGGGGCCGTAAAGGACACCACCGTCGGCGATTATACCCTCCTGCACCGCCGCGCCATGCAGCTGGGCATTCCGTGCCTCACAAGTCTTGACACCGCCTCTGCTCTTGCCCAGATCATTGAGAGCCGCTTTACCCTTTTCAATACGGAACTGGTGGATATCAATGCAATGCGCCCCTGGAAGCAGCGCATCTCCTTTGCCAAGATGCAGACCTGCGGCAATGACTATATTTTCCTTGAGAATTTTGACGGTTCCATCACGTGCCCTGAGTCGCTGTGCGTGGACCTGTGCACCCCGCACTACGGGATCGGCGGAGACGGCATTGTCCTCATGGAGAAGTCAAAAATTGCCGACGCCAGAATGCGCACCTTCAACCGTGACGGCAGTGAGGGCCGCATGGCCGGCAACAATATCCGCTGCGTGGCCAAATATCTTTATGACAAGAATTATGTCCACAGCGAGTCCATGACCATTGAGACCGCCAGCGGTGTCCATCTGCTCAACCTCTATCTCCGGGACGGAAAGGTCAATTCTGTTTCCGTCAACATGGGACGCGCCCATCTGCTCAGCCGCGAGATCCCTGTGCTGTCCGACCGCGAAACCATGATTTCCGCCCCTGTCGAGATCGCAGGGGAACCCTATACGGTAACCTGCGTCAATGTGGGCAATCCCCACTGTGTGGTTTTCCATAACGCCATTGATACCCTCGACCTGCCCAGGCTCGGACCGCTCTTTGAGCATGCCGATATCTTTCCGGACCGGGTCAACACCGAATTTGTCCGCGTCGTCAACCGGACCACATTGCGAGTGCGCACCTGGGAGCGCGGCAGCGGGGAAACCCTCGCCTGCGGCACCGCGGCCTGCGCAGCCGTGGTGGCCGCCGTGGAAAACGGGCTGTGCGAGAAAGGCAAAGATATCACAGTTAAGCTCCTTGGCGGCGATCTGACGGTCAATTACACAGATGACCGCATTCTCCTCGCCGGCAGTGCCGTCCTCGTCTATGAAGGCACCTTTGAATACTGAAAAAAGCCCGCTCCAGCATCTTACTGGGGCGGGCTTCGTCATGCCTGCTTTCCTTTTCTCCTTGCCTCATACATTTCTTTTTCGGCCCTGAGCTCAGCTACCAGGTCCGGCATTTTCCACTTCCGGTTGTCCTTTGTCACCACCGCAAAAAAACCGTGGTAGCCCCCTGCACGCATCCGGTCCACAAAAGTGTCAAGCTGCGTTCCTGTGAGGCTGTAGAGGAGGACCAGCTGGTCCTCAAAAGGTCTGTCTGTTCCGTGCCCCCTCAGGCCGCAGACCACTTCGCCCACTGTCAGGCCGTGAGATGCCTGCTCCACCTGCGTGACACGCACCTGAGCAGCCGCACCGGCCCTCAGCAGGGCCGCGGCGTGTTCTCCGTTCAGATTGAACCCATAGGCACTTGCCGCCATTTATCTTTCCCTCCTGTCCGTTCCAAACAGATTCCATGAGATGATCTCCTGCTCAAGTTTCTTTCCCGTCTCCTCCATCGCATCCATTTCCTCCGGGAACACGCCCTGCTCCCTGAGCGCCCTGATCCACTTCCTGTCATGTTCAGTAAGCTCCTTCCCGTAGGCCGCATAGCGGTGCAGCATTTCACTGCCCATGCACCAGGGCTGGAAATCAATGCCCGTTCCCTGCCTGAGGTGCTGAAGGATGCTGTACCCGTCCGGGTCAAGGTCCCCGAAATGCAGCCAGGTTTTGCCGGGGTTGTCCCTGGCTATTTTCTGCAGGAGCCTCTGCTTCGCCGTATTGTGGTACCCTGAGAGAAACATGCAGAAAAAAGAGTCGGAAGGTACGCGGTGGAAGCTGGTCAGGTTCTCCACGGTCATGACGGTCGGATGGGCTATGCAGACATGCTCAAGCGATTGAAGGGAGGCAGACGACACCCCCACCGGAACAGAGGCAGGCACAGAGAGGGAGGACCCGTCTGAAAAGGCAAGCACGGCTTCCCCTTTGAAATACACAAAACCCGGATTGGCTTCCACATTGCACTCTGCAAGGAGAATGGCGCTCTGCTCTTTCTCGCTTGTCCCTTCCAGAAGCTCCCCGTAATCCCCGTATTTTTTCAGGAACGAGCATGCCCGTGTGCGGAACTCCTGTTCAAAGCGCTTACTGTCTGAAAACACCTGCATGGACAGCTCCCGCTCAAGGAGCTCACTGTGGTTGTTCAAAAGAAACTTCATCAGGTGCAGGAAATCCTTCTCATCCCCGGATTCCGGCTTTTTCTTGTGTTCAAGGCCCGCGAGCTTTTCCCGGCAGTACGTGTCCAGCATGGGATGTGCGCCCAGGTACTGCCCGTACAGGTCACGCAGTTCCTCAAGGACCTTCCTGCGCTCAGGACGGGAGAGCAGCACATAGACTTCCGGGAAACGCTCTTCCACCGCGCAGATCCTCTGAATTTCCGTCCCTCTCTTATTCCATTTGAGTCTCACAAGCCCCAGCTCCTGGAGGCTTTTCATGTCCCTTTCAAAGGACCGCACTTCGTCCACATCGGTCATATTATCCGTATAGCCCGCAAAAACCTCTTCCGGATGGACATTGAAGGACTGCTGCACCTTGTTTTTACCGCGGTACGTTGCGCTTGTCTCATAGGAGCTGACAAGTTTCTGGAGAACATCTGTCTGCCACGCTGAGAGCCCATTATTCTTCAATCCTGATCAATCCTTCCACGGCCTGTGTGAACCTGCCCGTCTGGACCAGGGAGACAGTTGTCCCAATGGCCGCCCCGATGGAGGAAAGTTTCCCCGGCGGCGCGGAATAAATCACCTGGAAGCCGTTGTTCTCAAAATAATTGACCATCTGCTCAATACGGTCCTCAGACATGGCCGAGAACGATTCATCCACCAGGGCCAGCCGCTCGCAGCACACGTCACGCGGATAGCACTGCATAAGCGCTGCCGACAGGATGATATAGTACGGTGTCTGCTTCTCGCCGCCGCTGGCCGAACCATGCTTGCGGCTCAGGGAAGTCACCACATCCTGCGTGCCCTGGCGCGTGGTAATCTCCATGTCATAGGCAAGATAGCGCCTGTAATCCGCAAATTCCTCGTCCTGGTTCTCATCAAGGATGATGGTCATCAGGTTCTCCATGTCATGCTCAAACTCTTCATCTTCAGGCACTTCATACTGGTAGAGGTTGGGGAGGAACGCATAGCTCTGCAGCTTCTGGCAGATCCTGAAGAACATGGCGCGGTCCGGCTTCTGGGCGACCACAAAGCGGTAGGTGTCGTTGCCGAAGGGCAGAAGACGCAGTTCCTGGTTGAGCCCGTCGATTTCTTTGCGGGCTTTGCGGATATTCTCGTCCAGCTCAGCCACAAAATCCGTGAGGAACGCGCTCTCCAGCTGTTTCCTCAGCCCCAGGAGCGTTTCCTTGGCCTGCTCAATCTTCACATTGGAAAGCTCCCGCAGCTGGTTGCGGAAAAACGGGATGAATACAGGGCCCCGCCGGTTCACGTCATTTTCGCTTGCCCTGAGATACGCAAGCTGTTTGTCCTCCATGTTCCGCATGGCCTCATCCAGCGCTTCCTGGCTCTTTCTGATCTCCTTGTCAAAAATGGCCATCTGGTCCGGGTGCTTCGCCCTGCGCTTGGCATACTCCGAAAGCATCGTTTCTTCCAGCTCGCGGTGCCCTTCCAGCTCATGGGCATAGTCAATGCCCGTGTTCCGCTCGTTCTCGGCAAGGGCCTCCGCACTGTTTTCACGCTCATTGAGGTCGCGCTCGAGCACCGACTGCCTCCGGGTCACCTCCATAAAGGCTTCCTGCGCCTCTTCATTGCGTTTCCGGGCCGATTCAAGGATTTCCATGGCCGTGGCAAAATTGGGGTCATTATGGATGATCTCCAGCTGCCGCCTGGTTTCCTCCAGTCTCAGTCTGAAGCGTGACAAAGCGCCCGGGCTGTCAAAGTCATAGGAATCCGCCGACCAGTTCACAAGCTTGAGCGATTTGAGCCTTGTGACGATCCCGTCCCTTTTGCCTTCAAGTTCCATAAGGTCCCTTTGCTTTTCCTGCCGCTGCGCTTCCACCTGTTCAAGCTGCATTTTCAGCGCTTTCCCGCCCAGGCAGTAGCGTGTCTTCTCTGTGCGCAGGAAACGCGTGGTGTACCCTTTGGCCAGGAGCCCATTGCGCATCAGGCCGCCCTGGGGGTGCTCATGGAGCTCGTCGGTGCTCTCGCACAGGTGCAGCCTGCCCAGCAGGTAATCTGCGTACCTTCGCGCATCCGGATTGGGGATCTTAAGAAGCGACGCTGCGCTGCCCTCCTCCCCTTCCTGTGCTTCGAGCTTGTCTGTCAAAACCAGCTGAATGTTCTTGAGCTTCTGGCTCTCCTGGATCTTCAGCGCGGGAAGACAGTACCTTCCCTCCACAATAAGATCGTGCCGCTTGCGGTCCAGGTAGGTCTCAACCGCGCTCCTCCAGCTCTCATCTGTCAGTTCCTCCACGAGCTCCGCAAAGGTCCGGACCTGCGTGTCGATCCCCTGCCTGGCAAGGGCTGCCTTCAGCACGTCCATCTCGCTGCGTATCGCCTCTGGAAGGGGCAGCTGGTTGGCCGTGAGGGCGCGGATCTCCTCGGAGAGCTGGGCGATTTCTTTGCGCAGCCCGTCTATCTCGTCGGTGAGATGCACCCTTTCCGTTGAAAGGCTCTCCTCCTGATAGCCTGCAAGCTGGCGCGCCGTGGCAAAGGCAGCGGTCTTTTTCTCTGTACTCACGTTCTCCTGGGCAAGACGCTCAAGCACAGAGCGGAGCTCATCGTTCCCGGACTCGTCCAGCAGCCAGCTCAGTTCCCTGCCCCATACACCCTGAAGGCGGAGCAGTTCGGCAAGCTTCTCCTCCTTGTCCCGGATCTTTGCCTCAAGGTCCTTCTGTTCCTGCCTGAGACTTTCCATGGTGCCCCTGACATTATTGAGCACATCCTGGTTCTTGGCGTTGGCATAGGCTTCCTGCGCCTTTTCCCTCTCCTCCCTGGCTGTGCGCAGCTGTCCCTGCAGTCCCCTGAGCTGGGCCTCAATCCGCTCACAGGCCTGTTCATTGTCCTCCCTGGCCAGCTTTGCCGCCTGCCAGTTCTGATAGACCATGAGCAGCTTCTTCATCTCATGGACCCGGCTTTTGTCTTCATATCTCACGGTGGCCCGCTCCGTCTCTTCAAGGAGCTTTTTCTGTGTGCCCAGACTCTCGTAGGCCGAGAGCGCCTCTTCATAGTGCATCCTGTGCTCGCGCAGCGTGGACAGCGTCCTGATCTTTTTCTCCTCGAGCACGCACTCCTGGATGAACTGGTTGATATTGTTGTTGGGATTGAAGGCCATCATATGGACAAGCTTCTGGCGGTACTCCTGAAGGTCCGTCCGCACGCCGAGTGCGCGCAGGATCTGCCGGGTCCCCTTGTCCTGGTTCATCCACTCGCCCGCCCGGATCCGCACGCCTTTCACGCACAGCTGGCTGACCGGCGTCACTTTGCGCCTGCCTTCCGCCTCTTCATAAAAATTGAAGTCCTCGAGTGTGGCGTCCCTGGCCACGTACCAGAAACTCTGGCTGGCCGTCTCATCGGGTGATTCCGTCCCCACCACCGTTACAATGCTTGTACCGTCACTGGGCGAATCGAACTCAAGGGCAATATAGCTGACGACCTCGCCCCTGCGCAGGTACCGGGTCTCGCTCTGTGATTCCGTGTCCCCCCGCACATATTTGAGGACGCTCCTGTCCTTGTCTTTGGCTGCCTTGTTGAACTGGTGGTTCCCGGTGAGAAGGAAACTGATGGCGTCCAGCACAGTGGATTTGCCCGAGGTGTTGACGCCGGTAAGGAACGTGGAACCGCCCATGCGGAACTCCAGCTTCTGAAACCTTGACCAGTTCAGGATCAGGACCCGCCTTGCGGTCTTTCTATTCTTCGGCATGCTCTTCCTCCTCATCCTCTTCCTCTGTCACGCTCTGCGCTACGCTGTCCGCGTCCTCCGTGATCTCCCCGGCGTCGCCTTCCCGCATCCGTTTGTCCGCCTGCTCCACAAAGGCCCCGAACCTCTCCATGTCAAGACAGAACAGAAGGGAAGGGTAGAGGCGGATCACAAAGTCCTCCTCCCCGATCACCCCGGAAGTCTCAAGGAGGTTGTAGCGGGCAAGCAGCGCAAGGATTCCCGACATTTTCGTCTTGTCGAGCTGGTCCCGGATCCCATACTTCTCCAGCTCATAGCGCAGTTCAGGCAGGGTCAGCATGACCGCTTTGCTCAGCCTTCCCGCGCTGAGCCTGTCCGCATAGATTGTCCACAGGCACATGAGCACAAGGGAATCGATCTTTCTGAGCATGAGGTGCCCCAGCTGCATTTTTGCCCCTTCTCCTGAGTCGGCGCCATTTTTCAGCATGACCACGCCATTCTCCCTGTCGAGCATGACCTGCATGCCGATATAGCCAAAGAAGGTATTGAACGCGTCCGGATTGCGGGCCACAAAGAAGTATTCCCGGCGCATCTCCTCATCCTTGTCACGCACAAGGAAGGTATTGTTCAGGAGGCGGCGCGCCACACGCTGAAACAGGGCCTTTTCCCCTTCGGTATACTTGTCCCAGTACTCCTCCATCAGTTCTTCTGCCTCCTGACTTCAAAATTGCGGATCACAAAGCGGTCCGTTTCCACATAGCTGTCCTCCGGCGTCACCTCGAACCCGTTTTCCGCGGCATAGGCCACCGCGGAGAGCCCGCGGAGCAGGTCATCCTTTTCCGCAAGAGGGAATTCGCAGGCCTGCATGGTACTTTTGCCCGCCATGAGGTGCTCCAGATAGGCCTTCATCTTCTTCTGGTTATAGGGATTGTTGGCCTCCCGCTGCTGCTCTTCCCGGGCCCTGACCAGGGCCTGGGCCGTCATCTCTTCAATGGTATCCTCCTCGCTCTGGGCCACCCTCCGGATCTTCCGCGGGTAGCGGAGCGAGGACAGGTCCAGGTAGCTGGTCCCGCCGACATGGAAGAGGTCATCCATATCGTCGGGGATCTCATCTTTCATATCCAGTTCCGTCATTTCTTCCGCCAGGACATGGATCGCCCTCTCCACGTGCCCCCGTGCGCTCCCGTCCCTGGTCTGAAGGAAGCGCAGGTGCCCGATATGGAGCTGCATGTACAGATTGATCTTGTGCTTGATGTCCAGCATGATCTGGTCATAGTCCCCGGACAGGAAGCGGATGGTGTTCTGGATCATATCATAGATATCGTCCTGCGCCTGGGTAAAGCCGATGCCGTCCTCCTTCATATGCGAATCCGTCATGTTCTGCATGATCTGTGTATCGCCCCGCATCCCTTCGAGCCGCTCGATGATCTGGATGCGGTAGGTGTGGATGTTCTGCTGCTTGGTCAGACGGGTGTATTCCTTGATAAAGCTGCCTTCAGAGTACATGATCAGGTTCTCTGTGATGCTCTCAAGGGATTCCTCATGCACCATCTCGTCAATGATCTGCCGGATAAAGGTAGCCAGGCGCTTGAGCGAGCGCGCCAGTGCCTTGGCGTCCCGGTAAATGGGGCGCAGCACATTGATGTACGGATCGTCCCGCATAAGGTCCGGATTGTTGAGGATCGAATAGATCTGGTTGATGTACCCGGCGTACTCCTCCTTCTCCGGCCGGCGCAGGGACAGCAGGAACTCCGCCAGGGCGATCCCGTGCTCGGACATGACGATCTGCTTTTCATAGGTCGCGTCATCATTATCCTCCTCCAGCCAGTGCACGTTGGGATCCGTGAACCGTCTGAGGATGCTGCTCGCCATCTGATACTTGTCCGCGCCTGCTTCCTCTTCGTCCGAAAGGTCAATGTGGTTATCCATAAGGTAGGCAGCAAGCGCGTCCCGGATCCGGTTCCTGGGGATCCTGTAGCTCACTTCCCTGTCATAGGCATCGTATATGATTTCCAGACAGTCCGCATAGACCCGGTTGCTGGCGTTGCTGGCAAGATAATTAAAAAAGCCTTTGGGAAGAATATCAAAGAGATTGGCCATACTCCGCCCCCTTTTCTTTTCAGACAATCAGAATGATTCTATCATATTCTCCGGGCACCCACAATTCATTTTTCCCGGGACAAAACGTGCACCTTCATATGGTTTCTTGCTTTCAGAGCCGGAAAAAGGGCAAGACCGCAGATGGTCTTGCCCTCAGTTTTTACCTCACAGGGAGCTGCTTATCTTTCGCTTGCATGGAAACCATGATCTGCCGCCCATGTGCGGATCGCTTCGCTTTCGCTGATGATGGTAAGTGCGCTTCCGCAGCCTTCGAATGCATCATCTGCAATGGAGGTCACAGACGCAGGAATGGTGATGCTCACCAGTCCGCTGCAATCGGCGAAGGCGCGCTTGCCAATGGTTGTGCACCCATCCGGGACCACAACGATATTGGCGCTCACTCCTGCAAAAGCTTCTTCTTCAATTTCCCTGACCGCATCAGGCAGGTTCATTGTGGTATACGTATCGACGACGGTTATCACCACAGGTTTCTGTGCCACCACGTTCCAGTACGTCATAACCATGCCCTTCGCATGCAGCGTACCCGCCTTCAGGCCCGTGATCCGGATCGTCAGATCATTGACTTCCTCGACGGAAATGAGGTCCTGTGATTCATCCATGTCCAGATAAGTCCAGACAGCAGGCATTTTCTCAGATGCCGGCGTAAGTCCGCCGGTCAGCTCCATGCTCTCCCCGACTTTCAGTACAATCCCGGACGGGAGGTCGTTGCCCTGCGGCAGATCATCCGTCCAGTTCTCAAACTGTACATATACGTCCACGCTGTCGCTGTTCCCGCCCCGGGTGCAGGTTATGCGCAGCAGCGTCTCCCCGGTTTCCTGCGGAAGGTCCGGTATGCTGATCACCGCATACGGAGAATCCCCTTCAGGCTGTGCGATCTGAGGTGAAACAGCCGGTCCCGAAATATATTCCACGCTGTACTCGCCCGTGTCCCCATAGGTTTCCTTCATCAGGTCCGCATTGTCGATGCACACGCCGATCAGCGTGTTGGGCCGCGGTGCGATCATGCCTTCATAGTCACCTTCACCCGAGGGCAGGACATAGCGGCGGATGGAATAGGAATCATCCGCAAAGAACGGGACAGGATCCGGCAAATTGCCGCTTCCATCCTTGACTTTGAATGTCACATTCGGTCCGTTCAGGAAGACGTTATGTGCATGGATGTGAGAATTGCCGTAGTAAATTCCCGGTGCATTGGCCAGGAGGAAACGGCCGTCCATGGGTGTATCGTCATGGCTGTAGAACTCAATGTTCTGCCAAGCCTCATCAAAGAAATCAAAGTGCAGGAAATAAGAACTGCTGAAGTCGCCAGGCGTCGCGTTCACTGAGCAGTAATAGGGCTCATTCACATTCATCTCAATGACGGTCGGGAACGTGACATCCGGCAGTTCCATCTCGACAAAGTGCAGGTTGATCGTGCAGGAAGCACTGCTCTCGCCCCAGCGGAGCGTGGCCCTGAAGCTCGCGTCCGAGCCGGCAGGCATGTCTTCAAGGTTGTCCACAACAAGGTCAAAGCCGTATTCTGTCAAAGTATCAATTTTTACAGCCGCGTCTGGCCCGCTCAGCTTTTCAAAGGTCCATGACCAGTCATCGCCATATACGGTCTGCAGAGTGTTCAGGTTATTGGGCCAGATGAACATGACATCACTGTGACTGATCCAATAATCTTTACCTTCGGTGTTGGTCACAGACGAAGCCATCTCCACATCGTAGACGTCCTCCAGGATGGGCACAAGCTCCGGTGCATTACCGTTTTCATCTGCCACAGAGAAGACTACCGGCTGATAGAGATAGTTCACAGAGCCGTCACGCAGGCAGAACCAGCCCACATAGGTACCGGGCTGATCAATGACAGCATACAGTTTCCCGTTTTCCATATAGCACCGGTAATCTGTATTCTCGGTATCCAGCCAGATATCAAAGTGGCGGTTGTCCGTGTACGTCCAGTCAGCGGGTTCAATCGTGTAATGGACCTCTCCGGGTACGCCTGCGGTGAGTTCCACACGGCTGTCTGTCGTAAAGCCCGTGGGCAGATCATGCTCCACAAACCTGACAGGCAAATCGAAGCTGGCTTCATATCCGTTCCAGCGGCACGTTGCCGTGAAAGTCGCCGTCATGGGATGGTCCGGCATGCAGCTGAGACGAATATTAACACCCTGCCAGCTGCGTGTGTCACCGTTATCCTCGAAGCCATCCATGTACCATTCAAGCGTGTCTCCGCTTGTCTGTTCCACGCTCCACTCAGGCAGTGTATGTGTCAGGCCCCACTGCACGTCATAGAAGTTTCTGTCCATAAAGACATTGCCCATGAAGTCTTCGGGGTGCAGAGCGGTGGCATCCGTTCCGTCCCATATGCAGTCGATAATCACATATTCATCAAAGTACGGACCGCCATACAGTTCCAGTGTCTGTTCGGGCACATACCCGTTTTCGTCAGCAACGGACAGAATCACATCGCGGCCCAGACTGATATTGCCGAAGATATAGTTGATCCATCCTGCCCAAACGCCTGCTTCACGGGGTCTGATGGTCTGCGACAGCTGATTGCCGTTATCATCATAATCTCCACGGGAGTCAAAGTGGGCATTCAGGTCCTCTCCGTTGACAAGTCCGATATTTATGCGCGTACGGCCGTAGTCATAGCCCTGCGGAAGGACATCTTCCATAGTAAAGGCATATTCTTCATTCACCTGCAGGCTGACATTCAGAGGTGTTGCCATGCCGGTGGGCAGTGCACCGATATTTTCAAATATCACGCTGACTTTGCCCAGAAGCTCCGCATCGCCCCATGTGCACTTCACCTGGTACTGGACCGTGCACGGCGCATCCGGATACTGTCCGACATTCAGGTCGTAGCCGCGTCCGTCGTCCCATATCCAGTCATTGAATACAGCGCTGTCGCTGCCGGAAAGCTTTGTGTATTCCCACTGCGGCTGTCCGCCATAGGCAGCCCTGTACGCATCGTAAATCTCCATGGGGATCACAAAATTGCGCACCCAGTTGTCATGGCCCAGCACTGTGCCGTCGCCAAGTTCTTCATCGTCAAAGAGGGCGAAATGGACCGTGTCATCCGACATAGCCGCGTCTTCCCATTCAAGCGCCGGAATGCCGGGGAGCGAACCGTCCTCATTGTGTACGATAAAGACAACGTCTTTGCCCGCGCAGATGCTGCCATCCATGCGGTTGATCCAGCCATAGTAATAGCCGGGCTCCTTGCCGCGCAGGTACACCTTATCGCTGTACCAGTCTCCCCAGCTGTCAATGTACTGGCTCATATCCTGGTTATGGAGGCCCACATTGGTGCGGATTCTGCCGCCAAAGCTGAAGTCGGAGGGTTCATAATTCACTGTGATCTCCGTGTCTTCGCCAAGATACAGGTCCACCGTGTCCGGTGCGTTCAGCCCTGTGGGCAGGCTGTCGGGGTAGCGGTACTGGACCGTTACCACACGGCTTATGGACTGGTCGCCCCAGTTGACCGTCACTCTCACTGACCTCGAGCACGGCTCCTGAGGATAGTCATCCAGCCACAGGTGTGCCCATCTCTGTCCGTCATAGGTTTCAAAGTGAATATTCGAAACACCCTCATAGTCTTCCGCCCACTCTACGTTCCATTCCGGTTCATTGCCGTAAATGCGCCGCAGCTCGTCATAATCGCGGATCCAGTAACTGTCGATCCAGTTGTCGTGCCAGACGCCATCCTGATCGTCAAAGAGGGCAAAATCAAGGCTGTAGCTCTCACCCAGATCGTCATCGAAAGCCAGGGCAGGGAGTTCAGGCGTGTTACCTTCCCCGTCGCGCACACGCAGCATGACATTGCGCTGTATGCTGATATTGCCCTCAACATACTGGATCCAGGCCATATAGACACCGGGGTTCCATGAGCGGATATACTGGACATGGTCCCCGCAGGACTGATTGTAGTCGTCCCACAGTTCAAAAGCGTTGTTGATATCATTGTCGCCATGCAGGCCGATATTGATCCTCTGGCGGCTGTATGCGTAGCCTTCGGGAAGCACATCGCCCATGGTGAAGGCGTATTCCTCACCCGGATCAAGGTCTATGACCTCCGGCGTGTTCATGCCCGTGGGCAGCGCAACGTTCTTTTCAAAGTTGACCCGTGCCTGTCCGGTCACCGTCTGGCCGCCCCAGGTGCATTTCACCGAGATCAGGGAGCTGGCTGCTGTTTCCGGATAGCCTGTGATATTGACATCAAAGCCCCTTGTATCATCCCAGACGTACGAATCGAGTTCGGCGCTTCCGTCATTTTCCAGCCACGCTGCGCTCCATTCCGGCTCGCCGCCGAACTTTGCGCGGTAAGCGTTGAAGATGTCCGTGGGCAGGACATAGTTCCGCACCCAGCCGTCATGCTGGATGACGGTATTTTCTGCCAGTTCTTTGTCTTCGAACAGGGCAAAGTCAATCGTGTAATCATAGGAAGCTTCGTCCTCCCATGCAAGTGCAGGAACACCGGGGAGCGAACCGTCCTCATTGTGTACGATAAAGACAACGTCTTTGCCCGCGCAGATGCTGCCATCCATGCGGTTGATCCAGCCATAGTAATAGCCGGGCTCCTTGCCGCGCAGGTACACCTTATCGCTGTACCAGTCTCCCCAGCTGTCAATGTACTGGCTCATATCCTGGTTATGGAGGCCCACATTGGTGCGGATTCTGCCGCCAAAGCTGAAGTCGGAGGGTTCATAATTCACTGTGATCTCCGTGTCTTCGCCAAGATACAGGTCCACCGTGTCCGGTGCGTTCAGCCCTGTGGGCAGGCTGTCGGGGTAGCGGTACTGGACCGTTACCACACGGCTTATGGACTGGTCGCCCCAGTTGACCGTCACTCTCACTGACCTCGAGCACGGCTCCTGAGGATAGTCATCCAGCCACAGGTGTGCCCATCTCTGCCCGTCGTAGGTTTCAAAGTGGATATTCGAAACGTCCTCATAGGCTTCCGCCCACTCTGCGTTCCACTCCGGTTCATTGCCGTAAGTGCGCTGCAGCGCGTCATAATCGCAGATCGAGTAACTGTCGATCCAGTTGTCGTGCCAGACACCATCCTGATCATCAAAGATGGCGAAATCAAGGCTGTAGCTCTCGCCCAGATCGTCATCAAAGGCCAGGACAGGGAGTTCAGGCTCATTGCCTTCCTCGTCCTGTACGTAGACGCGGAGCTGTTTGTGGATATTGATGTTCTCAAGCACCAGAGAAAGGTCGACAGTGAACACGCCTGATTCGTGCGGCTCAAGGTTCTGCACGCGGCGGCCATCTTCCGTCCATTCCCACCAGCAGCCGCAGTCAAAATTCATGCCGATATCGATCCGGTTGTTCTCACCAAAGCTGTAACCGCCAATCGGGTTGACTTCCAGTGCATAGACCTCGTTGATCTTCATCCCGTGGATCTCATCGGGAAGATCGAGGCCCTCCGGCAGGGAGTCAGGCGTCTCATAATGGAGTGTCGCCACCGCCTCGAGGGTTTCACTGCCCCATGTGCAGGTCACTTTATAGGAAATCGTGCACGGCTCTGTGGGCTCATTCTCAATCCCCACATCAAAGGCACGGACCCCATAGGAGCCTTCCCAGTCCCAGTTGTTGGTCCAGAGCTGTGCGCCATGGCTGTCACCGATAAACTCTGCGTGCCATGAAGGCTGTCCTTCGCGCTGGGCCGCTAAGGCAGCATAGTCCCGGATCACATAATTGCGTACCCAGCCGTTGTGGCTCACTTCGCCTTCATCGGTAAAGGCTGCGCGCCTCGCTGTATATTCGTAGCATTCCTCATCTTCAAAGGCAAAGGTGTTCCCGTCAGGAAGATTGCCTTCCCAGTCCCTGACCAGGAAAATGACATCTTTTCCGATTGTCACATTGCCCAGCCTCAGGCCCATCCAGAGGTAGTATGCACCCGGCTCACGCGGGTACACGTGTTCCACGCTTCTCTCGTTCCAGCCGTCGAAGTGGCTGTAGAAATCGTCCCCGTACATTTCCAGGGCAACGCCGAGCTGGCTGCCATTGAGGATCTCCTCATAGCCTGCCCCGACGCCAAGCGGAATGTCCTGCCACTGGTCCACATTGAGGGTATAGACATCGTCTGCCGTAAACCCTGAGGGCAGTTCATCATCGATAAAATGGGCATCGACCCTGACAGTACGTGAAAGGCCGCCAAAGCTGACTGTGACATCAAAACGTGCGTCACATGCGTGGTCGGGAATCTGGTGCACGCGCAGATCATACCCGCGGTTGTCGCCTCCGCCCCAGATGCCTGCATCATACGCAATGCCAAGGTCCTCGTCCAGCAGCTGGGCCGACCATTCCGGCTCGCCATAGATCCTTCTCAGTGTCTCATAGTTTTCACCCTGGATCAGAACGTTCCCGGCAAAATTGTCAAAATGATAGGTTCCCTCATCCGGGTTCTCTTCATAAGCTTTGCGGAAAAAGTACAGATCAATCCCGCCGGAAGCATTTTCATCATCAAACACAATGCCCGGGATCTCCGGTGCGTCCCCGTTCGCATCCGCTACGCGGAAAGCCACGGTGTGCCCGCATCCCACATTGCCGTCCATCATGCCGATGTTGCCGTACCACATGCCGCTTTCAGTCACCTTGGGCGTGATGGTTACCTGCGTTCCGTCATTGGTCAGCTCAAAGAGCTCGTTAAAATCGGCATCGTCAAGAGATACCGGGAACCAGTATTCTTCCTGAAAGGCATATCCATTATTGAAGTGCCAGTCAAAGGTTGCAGTTTCTCCGACCTTCAGGTCGATCACATACGGGATATTGCACCCGTCCGGGTAGCCTTCAGTCCTGACGTAGCGGATGGGCAGCTCCGTTTCCGCGCTCAGATCGCCCCAGGTGCAACGGACCGTCACAGGATAGTTCCCCTCTGTTTCCGGCATTCCCCCGATGCGCAGGGGAACGATCCGTTTCCTTCCGTCCACCCAGCTTTCTTCGAGCCATGCATCCAGCCCGCTCGATTCCGTTATTTCGTAATACGGTTCTCCGCCGTACCAGCCGTGCATCGCATCATATGTTTCCTCGCTGAGCATGAAGGTAGCATTCCATGAATCGTAAACGGCAGGCTCATCGGTAATCGCATTGGTCAGGCTGGCCTGGTCAAAGCGCGTGAATAATTCAAGGTTCAGGGAGGGTGCTTCGCCCGGCACATTCCCGTTCGCATCCTCAACTTCGAAGATGACATCACGTCCGGAGCACACGTTGCCCGTATGGACTCCAAGGTATCCGGCAAAGCGCCCTGCCTCATAGGCCGTGATATACTGGGTATATCCCTCGCAGCGATTATCACGGTTGAAATCTTTATAGAACCAGATATCAACCTGCATCTGGCCGTCAATCGCAAAATCCGCCGGCACAAAGTTCAGAGGAATGACTTTCTCCTCTTCAATCTTCAGGTGCACCGTGTCCGGGATCGTGTGGCCTGAAGGCAGTTCAGGCATAGCAGTAAAATCGAATGTACGCGTGGCATTGGCCACTTCCCCGTCCCATTCGCACTCGATGGAGAAGACCCAGCGGTCGCCCGCCACGGGCCGGTACGCCTCATAGTTGATATTCAGGTCCAGACCATTCTGGTCGTCCCAGATGTTCCAGTTCCATGCTCCATCACCGGCATCGCCGGTGTTCCCTTCAACCATTTCAACCGACCATGAAGGGTCACCCGCATGGTTCGTCCGGAACTGGTCCGGGTCCTCGATCCAGATGTTTCCCAGCCAGTCTGTGAGATAGATATCCATCCCTTCTGTATTGACCCACTCTGACAGGGTCGCATGTCCATCCGTCTCGTTCAGGACCAGTCCGCCATCAGCCAGTGCGAAGGAAAACACGCACAGGGAGGACAATATGGCCAGACAGACAATGATCACGGAAATACGTCTCATATAGCTTCCCCTTTCTTAATACCTTATACCGTCATGGCAGAATCTGCCATGCAAAGTCAGCTAATTTGCTTCCAGCCGCCAGGGTGCCGAGGGATAGGCCTTCTCCAGCTCTGCTTTCTGCGAAGCATTGCACACCAGCAGCTCAATGCCTTTCAATTCTTCAAGGCCTTCATAGCTTTTGCAGTCCAGCTCATAGATATGAAGCATCTTCATCTCCGGCATATCTGAGAGGAACTTCAGGCTGCGCACTTTGAGGTGCTTGATGTCAAGCCATCTCAGATGAGGGAAGGGAACCGGCTCCTCCCCGTCAAAGGTCATGTCATCCCCATAGAAGGAGAGACGGCTGAGCATGCTGAACCTGCCCATTTCAGAAAACGGGACAGAGCCCGCATGCAGCACAGTCAGGTCTTCCAGCGGGACCAGGGCAAGGGCATCTGCTGCTTCCTGTGTCAGAAGCGCAAGAGTCACTTTCCGCAGTGTCACCATCGCGGCAAGGGAAGCATCTGCCTGTGACAGACTCAGCTCCCGGATGCCAAGTCCCTGAAGGGGCGGGGGCGTCTGCACATCCGTACCGATCATATTCAGGGACGTCAGATCTTTCAGCGTGGCAAGTGCATCCGCGTCCGCCAGGTCCAGCCCGCCGATGTGCAGGTACCTTAATGGCATGCCCTCAAGCGGGGAAATGTCACGGACAGGGTTGAACCCGATCCCCAGCCCAAGGAGCTTCATCCCTTTCAATGGCGAAAGATCCTCAATTTTCTGATTGTAAACACACAGCTCCCTCAGGTTGGGAAGCATGCGGATGTCTTCAAGGCTCACGATCCCGCCGTTATGCCGGAAGCGGCCCTGGGACTGGATATCACTGTCCCAGAAATAGGGTAAATCACCGGTCTGCCAGAGATCGTCTTCGCTGTGGTAGATCTGCTCCCCGAAGATATGTATCCCGGTCACCTTCGCAAGGTCTTCCTGCGTGATTTCTCCGGTCATCTTCCCCAGCTCTGTGCGCACAGCCTCCTCAAGCAGCGGCTCCCTGAAACGGACATTTTCCTGCCTGTGCCCCAAAACCATGTACCCGCCTATGCACAGGACCATGATGAGGCAGACACACGCTGCGGCCCATCCCGGAAATCCTCTGTTCTTTTCTGCCTTGGCCGGATACCTCTCCCGGTACAGGTCCTCAAGCATGTCCCTGCAGGTGGGATAGCGGTCCTCCGGGTCAAAGCGGGTCGCGCGCTCCACAATGGCCTGGATGCTGTGTCCGGCAGGGTTCGGCCCCTCCGCTTCATAATCCCCGCATGTCGTGTACCTGAGAAGCATCCCCAGCGCATAGACATCCGACCGTTCATCGGTGGCCTGGTAGCCAAACTGTTCCGGCGGTGAAACCACACACGTCCCGGCCACCAGGGTGTCATGCGATATTTCCGCGTCTTTTACGCGCGATATGCCAAAATCGATGAGGTGCGGCATACCGCACCGGTCGACCACCACATTCTGGGGCTTGATGTCCCTGTGCAGAACGGGCGGTTTCATTTCATGCAGGAACGCAACTTCTTCGGCGACACAGATCACCAGCTGAAGCGCTGCCGTGCGGGGGAGTCCGCAGCGGTCGCACTGACTCTCCACAAGAGCCTCCAGGGTGGACCCTTCGATCCATGACCGGATCAGGTACGAGATCTTTTTCCCCTCATGCTCCAGCGTTTCAAAGGCAACGGCCTCAGGAAACCACTGCGCTTCCTCGCCGCTGTGCTGATGGATCCTGCTGAGCACGTCCCATTCATTGCGCAGCAGTCCGCCTTCACCAAGGACACATTTTGCCAGGAACCTTCTTCCGCCTGCTTTCTCCATGAGAAGACAGGAAACCATGCTTTCCCCCGCCGGGTCCTCTTCTTCTTTGATCACCGATATGATTTTATAGTTTTCCTCCAGACGCAGGCGGAGGATGTCCATTATTTCCCCATCCATGCCGTCCTATCCTCTCAGATCAGAAGCGGGTCTTCTTCCGCTTCTATCAGCATGTTATTGATTTCCCCTATGCCAAGTTTCTTTTCCAGACCAAAAATCACTACAGCGTCCCTGCGGTTCTTTGCATACAGGCAGGATGAACCGGAAAGCTGGAGCATATGGTTTGTCTCACGCACGCTCAGCCGCAGGGCAGCACAGATCCGCAAAGTCATATTTCGCCGCGGCAGCTTTTTCCCGGATAATATATGATAGAAATAGGATCTGTCAATCCTGGTCTCACGGATCAGGTCTGCTGCGTCCACTTCCCGTTGATTCATATGCGCATACAGTTCCTGATGGAAAGCCGGCGTATCATTCTCATCGTGCCAGGCAATAGCTTCCCTGAAGGTACCGGAACGCTTGATCTGCATCAGGAGCCGGGAGGTAGTGATCGGCTTTTTCACATGGTTTTCCTCCATTGTTTCCTTTTTGCGGATTTGTTGACATTGTAAAATATAACATAATTGTGCTCCGATTTGGACAGGTGATCAGAGGTGACAGCTGAGAAGTCTTGTTTTTCCTTATATCCGGGCAAAAAAAGTCTTCTGGCAAACCATTGTTTTCTGGTCCGCCAGAAGACTCGGAGGCCGGAAAAGTGCCCGGTCGGCACCTCTTTTCCGGCAATGATTCCTTCCAATTAATATAGGCGTCGTTTTTTTCTTTCCCGCATCCCCGCTCTGTCCTCCTGCTTGGGGCCTGCTCAGCCCGTCCTGAGCAGGGAAGCGGATTTTTTCTCTGTATTTTTTTGATCGTTCGTGTTTCATTTCTCTTTTCCTGTGGTATCTGGGATTATTCTTTCAAAAAACACCCATTGCTGTGTAAAATTACCTGTTGTTTATCTGTTTACAAGCAAAAACGTTCGTGATATAGTGAATTCATCCCGGTATTGTTACCGCGGAATGACACTAGAAAGGTGGTGGGCGTATGTCATTGTGTATGCCAGCCACCCGTGTATCCCTCAGCATCAAGGCATCGGCGTGCTTACACAGCCGATGCCTTTTCATGCCGTTAACCACAGGAGGTTGATGACCATGGGAGGCTTTTTTGGCGCTGCAAGCCATGAGCGCAACATTATTCCCGATGTCTTTTTCGGAACAGACTATCACTCCCATCTTGGCACGCGCCGCGGCGGTATGGCAGCTTGGGACGTGGAATACGGACTCCAGCGCGAAATCCATAATATTGAAAACTCCCCCTTCCGGACACGTTTTGAAAAAACTCTTGAGGAGATGACCGGTTCCTCCGGAATCGGGGTCATCTCTGATTCTGACCCCCAGCCCCTTCTGATCCGCTCCAACCTGGGCACATATGCCATTGCCACCATTGGCATCATCCAGAACGCAGAAGACCTGATCTCCCAGTACCTTGCTTTTTCCGGCGGACATTTTGAGGCCATGCGCAGAGGGCACGTCAACACCAACGAGCTTGTCGCAGCCATGATCGACCAGAAGAGTTCCTTTACCGAAGGTGTCCGCTTCGCCCAGAAGGTCATCGAAGGAACGGCTTCCATCCTGATTCTCCGCGACAACGGCAGCCTGATCGCCGCCCGCGACCGCATGGGAAGACTCCCTGTACTCATCGGGAAGCGCGAGGACGGCTTCTGTGTCTCCTTTGAAAATTTTGCCTATCAGAAACTGGGCTATGAAGATTACCGCGAGCTGGGTCCCGGCGAAATCGTGGAAATCACCCCGGACGCCGTCACACAGCTGTGTGCGCCCCAGGAAGACATGCGCATCTGTTCCTTCCTGTGGACATATTACGGCTACCCCACTTCCTGCTACGAGGGCGTGAACGTCGAGGCCATGCGCTACAGGAACGGGGCTATCATCGCGGAGCACGACATGGAAGAGGGCAGGAACCTGGAAATTGATTATGTCGGCGGCGTACCCGACTCAGGGACCCCTCATGCCATAGGCTACGCCAACAAGTCCGGGTACCCCTTTGCCCGCGCCTTCATCAAATATACCCCGACCTGGTCGCGCTCCTTTATGCCCTCCACCCAGACGGACCGCAACCGGATCGCCAAAATGAAGCAGATCCCCGTCCATGAGCTGATCCAGGACAAAAACCTGCTGTTTGTGGATGATTCCATTGTCCGCGGCACCCAGCTGCGGGAAACAGTTGAGTTCCTCTATGACAATGGTGCCAGGTCTGTCCATATGCGTTCAGCCTGTCCGCCCATTATGTACGGCTGCAAGTACCTGAATTTTTCACGGGCCACCTCAGATATGGAGCTCATCACCCGCCAGATCATTGTAGAGCTTGAAGGTGAGGAAGGGCTCAACTTCCTTGATGAGTATGCCGACCGGACGACAGAGCGCGGCAAAAAGATGCGCGAAGCCATCTGTGAACGCTTCCACTTTGCTTCCCTCGAGTTCCAGTCCCTCGAAGGCCTTGAGGAAGCCATCGGAATCGACAAGTGCAAACTCTGTACCTATTGCTGGAACGGAAAAGAATAACAGAAAGCAGGTATGCGTAGTGAAATCCCAATCCGAAAGCTACAAAGCAGCCGGCGTTGACATCACCGCTGGCTACCGTGCCGTCGAACTGATGCGGCAGCATATTGCAAGGACCCATATTCCCGGCGTATTCTCCGATATCGGCGGTTTCGGGGGACTGTTTGAGCTGGACCTTACCGGCATCCCCCACCCTGTTCTCGTCGCAGGCACCGACGGCGTAGGCACAAAGCTCAAGCTTGCCTTCCTCATGGACCGGCACACGACCGTAGGAATCGACTGCGTCGCCATGTGCGTCAACGACGTCGTGTGCTGCGGCGCGCGTCCTCTCTACTTTCTGGATTATGTGGCCTGCGGGAAAAATGTCCCCGAGCGCATTGCTGAGATCGTCAGCGGCGTGGCAGAGGGCTGCGTGCAGGCCGGCTGCGCCCTCACAGGCGGAGAGACCGCTGAAATGCCGGGGTTCTATCCTGAGAACGAATACGATCTGGCCGGGTTCTGCACAGGCGTTGTCGACCGCGACAGCATCATCCGCCATGAGACCATGCGCCCCGGAGACCAGATCATCGCCCTGCCTTCATCCGGCGTGCACTCCAACGGCTTTTCCCTCGTGCGCCGCGTCTTTGATATCGGGCACTGTGACCTCACCAGACCCGTTGACGCCCTCGGCGGCGCTTCGCTCGGGGACACGCTCCTCACTCCGACGCGCATCTATGTCAAACCCGTCCTCGAAGTGCTCAAATCCGTTTCCGTCCGTGGCATCTCCCACATCACCGGCGGCGGTTTCTATGAAAACATCCCTCGCTCCATACCCGACGGCCTCTGCGCCTGCATTGACCGCAAGGCCATCCGGGTCCTTCCCATCTTCGACCTCATCGCAAAGGAAGGCAATATTCCCCAGCGCGATATGTTCAACACCTTTAATATGGGCGTGGGCATGAGCCTGGTCGTCCCTGAAAAAGAAACCGATACGGCCCTTGAGATCCTCAGGGCGCAGGGCGAAGACCCCTACGTCATGGGCAGCATCATCGAAGCGGACGAAAAGATCCGGATCGTGGAGTGAGGTGCGTTATGCGCAGACAAAGAATAGCCGTCCTCGTCTCGGGCGGCGGTACCAACCTGCAGGCCCTGCTGGATGCTGAGGCAGCAGGTGCTGTCCCTTCCGGAGAAATCTGTCTGGTGGTCGCCAACAAAGCCGATGCCTACGCCCTTGAGCGGGCCGCAAAAGCCGGAAAGCCGCATACCGCAATTGTCCGCAAGGACCTTGGCGGAAGCCAGGAAGCCTTTGAAGCCGCTCTTCAGGAAACCCTTGAGGAGTACCGCATCGACCTGATTGTTCTCGCAGGCTTCCTTGCCATCCTTTCCGCTTCCTTTACTGAGCGCTGGGACAGGCGCATCATCAATATCCACCCTTCCCTCATTCCTTCTTTCTGCGGCCCCGGCTTTTATGGACTGCACGTCCATGAAGCAGCGCTCAGGCGCGGCGTGAAAATCAGCGGAGCCACGGTCCACTATGTCAATGAGATCCCCGATGGCGGAGAGATTATCCTGCAGAAAGCTGTCGAAGTCCTCCCCGGGGACGACCCGGAAACCCTTCAGAAGCGCATCATGCGCGAGGCAGAATGGCAGATCCTTCCCAAGGCAACTGAGATGGTCTGTCACCTGCTCTCCCAAGACGAAACGGAGGCATAACCATGAACGAATTTGAACTCAAGTATGGCTGCAACCCTCATCAGAAACCCGCCCGCGTCTTTATGGCGGACGGTTCCGACCTGCCTTTTGAAATCCTCTGCGGCCGCCCCGGATACATTAATTTCCTGGATGCGCTCAATTCCTGGCAGCTGGTGCGCGAGCTTCGCGAAGCCTGCGGACTGCCCTGTGCAGCTTCCTTCAAGCATGTCTCCCCGACCTCTGCCGCCCTTGGTCTGCCCCTGAGCCCCACCCTCAAGAAAGCCTGCTTTGTCGACGATATCGAAGGTCTGGATGATTCCCCGCTCGCCTGCGCCTACGCCAGGGCCCGCGGAACCGACCGCATGTCCTCCTTCGGCGACTGGGTCGCGCTCTCGGACACCTGCGACAAAACCACCGCGCTCCTCCTCAAGCGTGAAGTTTCCGACGGCGTGATTGCACCGGACTATACCCCTGAAGCCCTTGAGATCCTCAAAACCAAGCGCAAGGGCAACTACAACATTGTCAAAATGGACCCTGCCTATGTCCCTGCCCAGCTTGAGCACAAGCAGGTATTCGGCATCACCTTTGAACAGGGGCGCAATGATATCCGCATCGGTGCACAGCAGGTTTCCAACATTGTCACTGAAAACAAGGACCTCCCCGAAAGTGCGGTCCGCGACCTCATCGTCGCCCTCATCACCCTCAAATACACCCAGTCCAATTCCGTGTGCTATGCCAAGGACGGACAGGCCATAGGCGTCGGCGCCGGCCAGCAGTCCCGCGTCCACTGTACACGCCTTGCCGGCTCAAAGGCGGACACCTGGCACCTGCGCCAGCATGAAAAAGTGCTCTCCCTCCCCTTCCTCCCCACCCTCGGCCGTCCGGACCGCGATAATGTGATTGACGGCTATATCAACGGCAACGAGGAAGATGTCACCGCCGACGGCAACTGGCAGAAATACTTTACGGTCCAGCCCGAAAAACTCACAGCCGAGGAAAAGCGCGCCTATCTGGATACGCTCAGCGGCGTCGCCCTGGGTTCAGATGCCTTCTTCCCCTTCTCTGACAATATTGAACGCGCCTACCGCAGCGGTGTGACCTACATTGCCCAGCCCGGCGGTTCCATCCGCGACGACCTGGTCATCAAGAGCTGCAATGAGCGTGGCATGGTCATGGTCATGAACGGTCTGAGGCTGTTCCACCATTGATCCCCGTTTCCTGAATCCGAGAGGAGTTAACCCGATGAATGCAAAAAAGAAGGTACTGGTGATCGGGAGCGGCGGGCGCGAGCACGCTGTCATCCGCCGTCTCAAGGAGTCGCCCGAGATTGAAACCATCTATGCCCTCCCCGGAAACGCCGGCATGAAAAATGACGCCGTGTGCGTGCCCATCGGTGCCATGGACCTTGACGCCATCGTGGCATACGCTGTCCGCAGCGCCATGGACTATTGCGTTGTCACGCCGGATGATCCCCTGGCAGCCGGTCTGGTGGACAGGCTTGAGGGTGCCGGCATACCCTGTTTCGGCCCCAGGCAGAACGCTGCCGTCATTGAAAGCAGCAAAGTGTTCGCCAAGGACCTTATGCGCCGCTACGGTATTCCCACGGCCCGCTATGAAGTTTTCACAGACTGCGCTGCCGCCCTCGCTTATCTGAAAACAGCCCCCATGCCCACAGTGATCAAGGCCGACGGCCTGGCCCTGGGCAAAGGCGTCATCATTGCAGGTACGCTCCCCGAAGCTGAGGCCGCTGTGCGTGCCATGATGGAGGACCATCAGTTCGGCGCTTCCGGCGACAGGATCGTCATTGAAGAGTTCCTCGAAGGTCCCGAAGTCTCGGTCCTCGCCTTCACCGACGGCAAAACCCTTGTCCCCCTCGTCTCGTCCATGGACCACAAGCGGGCGGGCGACGGTGATACCGGCCTGAACACGGGCGGCATGGGCACGGTTGCCCCCAACCCGTACTATACCGCGGAAGTCGCACAGACGTGCATGGAGACCATCTTCCTCCCCACCATCCGCGCCATGGTCAAGGAAGGGCGCCCGTTCAAAGGCTGCCTGTACTTTGGACTGATGGTCACAAAAGACGGGCCGAAGGTGATCGAGTACAACTGCCGTTTCGGTGACCCCGAGACACAGGTTGTGCTCCCCCTGCTCAGGACGGACCTGTTCACTGTCATGCGGGCAGTGACGGAGGAAAGGCTTGACCAGGTCCAGGTCGAACTCGAGCCCGGTTCCGCCTGCTGCGTGATCCTCGCATCTGCCGGGTACCCTTCCCATTATGACAAAGGCATTCCGATTGACATACCCGATACGCTGCGCAGCAGCATCTGCTTCGCCGGCGTTGCGGAAAAAGACGGTCAGCTCGTCACAAACGGCGGGCGCGTGCTTGGGTGCGTTGCCACCGGTGACACGCTGTCTGACGCCATCTCTGGCGCTTATTCGATCGCAGATGCCATTCACTTTGAAAACAAATACTGCCGCAGGGATATCGGGAAACGCGCCCTTGCTGCCTTGGGAGAGTGAATTATGGTACGCCGTATCTTTGTGGAAAAAAAGCCGGGCCTGGACCTGGAGGCACAGACCCTTCTGAGTGATGCCATTCATTTCCTTGGTATTTCCGGCCTTGATAAGGTCCGCATCATCAACCGCTATGATGTTGAGGGCCTCGATGACAAACTCTTTGACCAGTCCGTGTCCACCATTTTCTCTGAGCCGCAGCTGGATACCGTATGCACGCAGCCCGACCTGGAGGGCGCTGAGGTTTTTGCCGCAGAATACCTGCCCGGCCAGTTTGACCAGCGCGCTGACTCCGCTGCGCAGTGCATTCAGCTGATCTCCTGCACTTCGCGCCCCCTCGTGCGCACCGCCAAAGTGTATGCGCTTTACGGCTCTCTCTCCGCTGCGGATGTGGACGCGGTCAAAAAGTATGTCATTAACCCGGTTGAATCCCGCGAAGCTTCTGCTGAGAAACCGGAAACCCTGAAGACACGCTTTGACATCCCGACCCACGTAAAAACGCTCGACGGTTTTCTGCTTCTTGACCGTGAAGGGCTGGCGCAGTTCGTTCGCGATTACGCTCTGGCCATGGACGTTGACGATATCGCTTTCTGCCAGGCTTATTTCCGGACCGAGCAGCGCGACCCCACGATCACGGAAATCCGCATGATCGATACCTACTGGTCAGATCACTGCCGCCACACAACCTTCCTGACCGTCATTGATTCTGTGACCTTTGATGACCCGCTCCTTGAGAAAGCATGGCGCGATTATCTGGCTGTCCGCCAGGAAATCCACCGCACCAGGCCCATCTGCCTGATGGATCTGGGCACCATCGCCGCCCGGTACCTGAAAAGCACGGGCCGTCTGGAAAAGCTGGACGAATCGGAGGAGATCAATGCCTGCACCGTCAAGATGAATGTGACCGTTGACGGAAAGGAAGAGCCATGGCTCCTCCTGTTCAAGAACGAAACTCACAACCATCCCACGGAAATCGAGCCCTTCGGCGGAGCCGCCACCTGTATCGGCGGCGCGATACGTGACCCGCTCTCCGGGCGTGCCTATGTATACGGCGCCATGCGCGTAACCGGCGCCGCCGACCCGCTTAAGAGTGCTGACGAGACGATACCTGGCAAGCTGCCCCAGAGAAAGATCGTGACCGGCGCTGCGGCAGGCTACTCCTCCTATGGCAACCAGATCGGTCTGGCCACCGGCATCGTCGATGAACTGTACCATCCCGGCTATGCCGCCAAGCGCATGGAGATAGGCGCTGTCATTGCGGCAGCTCCACAGAGCCATGTGCGCCGTGAAACCCCTCTCCCCGGTGACCTTGTGATTCTCTTAGGCGGCGCCACCGGCCGTGACGGATGCGGCGGTGCCACCGGATCCTCCAAGTCCCACACGCTGTCCTCTCTGGAAACCTGCGGTGCAGAGGTCCAGAAGGGCAACGCACCCGAAGAACGCAAACTGCAGCGTCTCTTCCGCAATCCCAATGCCACGCGGCTGATTAAGCGCTGCAACGATTTCGGCGCCGGCGGTGTTTCTGTGGCCATCGGTGAACTGGCGGACGGTCTGCATATCAACCTGAATCTGGTGCCGCGCAAATATGAAGGCCTCGACGGAACCGAACTGGCTATCTCAGAATCACAGGAGCGCATGGCGGTTGTCATCGCGCCTGAAGACCTTGATGCCTTTATGGCGCTCGCCGCTCAGGAAAACCTGCAGGCCACCTGCGTGGCTGAGGTCACCGAGCAGCCGCGCCTGGTGATGGAATGGAACGGGCAGGAGATTGTCAATATTGCACGCTCCTTCCTGAACTCCAACGGTGCTGAAAAGCATATCAGTATTGAAACGGCTCCGGCACGCGCATGGCAGAAGACCGTGGACGGCGATTTCTCATCGCTCTATACATCCCTTGCCTCCTCCCTCGCTGCCTGTTCCCGCCGCGGCCTGTCTGAGCGCTTTGACTCGACCATCGGCGCTGGCACCGTGCTCATGCCCTTCGGCGGTCTCCATCAGCTGACCCCGATTCAGGCCA
>CAMNGW010000017.1 GCA_946538615.1 uncultured Clostridia bacterium | reverse complement strand
CCGCTCTGCAGCGAAGTGGAAAGCGTATTACTGTGGAAAGCGGCCAGTGTGCCACCAAAGGAAGATGAATAGGCCAGCCCCGAAGTCCTGCGTGCCCGTTCCACGCCCGATGCCAGGGAGTCGATGCTTGACTGATATACGTCATTTGCGTTGGCACTGATCAGCAAACCTGCTTCCTGCAATGTGACAGCTGTGCTGTCATACCGGATCACCCCGCACAGTTCGCCGTTATCATTTGCGTATGGCGCGTCAAAGGACAGGTCCCCCGCCGGGAGGGTAAAGGAATCAACGCTGCTGCAGAAGAAACTGCCTTTTACTTTGCATGAGAACGTATAATAATAGGTCGTTCCCGGGGTAAGCGTCATGGGTGATGCAAGGAGATTCGCTGCCCGGCTCACATGATCGAACACAAAATCATAGCAATGGTTGTTCCCGTTCAGGCGCATCGTGGGCACACTGAGCGAATAGGAATAGACCGAACCCGTGTAAACGCCGAACAGAGAGCTTGTCAGAGCATTGGCTGCTTCTTCCTGGGGAGTTATCCTTACATGGACGTCCTCAATCTGATCATCAGCTGTAAGGCCGCCCAGGATCGAAGCATAGGGAATGGATAAAGTCGCTGAAAGTGTGGCATCGCCGGGAGAAACGGTGGAGGAGGTTGTCCACTTTTTTTCCGGCTTTGCCTGGTTTCCTATGGCGGCATCTGCCGCCCGCGTTCCTTCCGGGTGGTTGAAATTATAGTCAAAAACATAGACATTGGTGTGATAGACGGTATCCGTGACGCCTCCAAAATCCTCAGTGGAAATATGTACCAGCACCTCGCTGGCACCAAGTGGCGACTCCATCCATTGTGCATCATCTACGGACATTTTGTCGTGCCATGTGCCAAAAGACATTTTCACAATGCCGATATTGTCCGAGGCCTGTACAAAGACATCGTATCCCGTAGAGGTGATATTGCGCGCCTCAGCTGTGATGATGGTGGGCGGCGTCGTATCCGGTGACTGGAAGGATGCGGATGTCACATACCAGATTTTCGTGACATTATCCAAAATAGCCTGCTGCGAACCATACACAGTAACAAGTGTGCACTGATCCAGAGGCAGGCGTTTCCCGTGGTACTTTTCCGTTACGCTGGGATCAACACAGTAAACGGTATCCCCGATCATATCCGTAACGAAAACCGCGTGCGGGATCTTGCCGCAATAGAGGGTAAACCCTTCGGGATTGCAGTATAACAGCTCTCTGACGTTCTGAAGCGTCAGACCATTGTAATTCCTGCTCCCGACAGAAATGGAATTGCCGGAAAAAGAATAGGTAAAGGCCCCATTGAGACCTATACCATTGACCCAGGCAACGTTCTGCATGGTGTAAGCTGTGATATCAGCCCAGTTGGAGCAGCCGGACAGATAAGCTTTTGCCCTCATCATCATCGCTGCGGACCAGATGGTGCATGTGCCTCTTTCAAGCTGCCAGAGGTAAACCGAGTCAGGAAGCGGTGTGTAAGCCTGCGCTTCAGGCATGATGCATGCTGCCATGATCAGGACGAGAAGCAGGACCGGGATGAAGCGAACGAGAACCCGTTTCATAAAAAACCACCTTTCAAATCAGCCAGACAGGGCAGGAAAGCGTCAGACATCCCAGAGAAGACAAGTGTGTTGACCTCATTGGGAGCAGCTCCGGAAATTCCCTTTTCCCCATGTCAGGGGTAAGAAGCCCTGTCGCAGCGTTGCATGGTACGTGTGACAAGTCCGGACAGCATTTTACGGCATGTCACATGGTATAACCGGTTCACTGTCCGTGTGCATAAAGACGAATGCCCGGCAGACGCGCCGTGCATGGCCCAAAGGAAGCAGATAAAGCGTGTGCCCGGAGAGGTATGTGGTGTTTCAGTGCGTTCATCCCCCCTGTTGTTCATCCTCCATTCACGGCCCGGGCATTGCATGGCATACAGCACGCTGTTTCAGACGTGCTGAGATCTGAACAGGATATGGTTTTCTGCAAGGCCGTGGCCACGCAGGTCCGGACAGGATACAGATGGGGTTGTGGCCGGTACCCCATTTCAAGCTTTTGATGGATTTTTTCTCCTGTTCCCACCCGATTTTATCATCAGCATCATGCCATGTCTGACGAAAATTCATTCGAAATATTACCGTTTTTAAACAGAATTTGTTTGAACCATTCAATGCATTGACAGCCAGGGCCAAAAACTGATAATTATGTAATTATAGTGGAATTTTACAGAAATGAGGCGTACCATGAACGGACACAACACCTGGCTGCTTTCACCGAAAAACCTCTATCGTCTTATCACCGGCCGTCTTTCCGGGCTCTGTGGCAATATGCCGGTTGTCTCCAAAACATCCCTTCATGGGATAACGGTAACCTCATTCTACCAGAACATGCTGAAACAGATTCTTCCTGGAGAAACGATGGAAGTTCTTTTCCCGCATGCCTCCCCCAACCCCCGTGTCCAGTCGAATCTCATCAACCGCACCGGTACTTCGCCTGTTCCGGCACATATTCTTGCCCCGCTTGAAAGTTCCCTGAACAGGGAAACTTTCAAGCGCCTTGTTTCCTATAATATGCTCTGGCTGGATCACTCGGATTACAATTCAAGCCTGCTGACGAAGCGGCTGGACATGTTCGGGGACCGCTGCCGTGAGCATGATATGTTTTTGACTGAGGACCTGTACCGTCTCCTGTCTTTCCTGAGAGACGCCCCCCAGCTCCAGGGAAATCCCTACCAGACCCGTCTGTTCCTGGACGCCTACCGCTATTCGCTCATCTCACTGCTGTCTTTCTTCGGTCCGCACATGGGATCACTTGCCATCATGCAGTTTTTCAGTAAGCCGGAACTTCAGCCAGATGCCATGTGGGCATACCTTCAGCGCTCACAGGACCAGAAGAACCCGGTTTCCGTGCCCTGCTGCCGCACGGTCTCCAGCATGGACACGCTGCTGTTCTGTACGCCCCTTTCAGGCAGTGTCTATGTTCCGCTGCCGTTGACGCCTGAGCGTGTCTGTGAGCTTCTGAAACTGTATGGGAAGCTTGTGCTCACTGGAATCGGGGGCAGCGGAAAAACCGAGCTTGTGCGCCAGGCGCTTGCGGAGATCCTCAGTGAAGGACGGTATACACAGACTGCCATTGTCCAGTATGCCGGCACGCTTTCAGATTCGCTGGTCCAGGCCTTTCCCCAGTTTCATGATATGGATCAGGACGCCCTTTTCAGCGGGGTCCGGAACCTTCTGGACGCATCCGGGGAAACCACGCTGCTTCTGGTGGACAATGTGGATGCTCAGGATCCGGATCTTGGGTTTCTGTCATCGCTTTCCTGTGACGTGATTGCGACAAGCCGTCAGTCTTCTGTTCACGGACTGAGGAGTGTCCCGGTTCCTGCCCTCACACCTGACGCATCCGTTCAGCTTTTCACGCGGATCACAGGACTGAGCGGGGACGCGGCTCAAAGTGTCTGCCGCTTCACCGGCGGGCACCCTCTGACAATCCAGCTTTTGGGCGGCATATGCAGCGCACGGTTCTGGTCTGCGGAAGAACTGCTGAGCCATCTGGAAGAAATGGGGTTCAGCGAACTCAACCTTGTGCAGCATCAGCAGATCAGCGCCCTGACACACATCCTGATGCAGATTTTTGATCTGGATGATTTCCCTGACGGTGCCCGGAAGACCGCCCGTCTGATGGCCATGCTGCCCTGCCGGACATGGACGCCGGATGAGTTCCTGCCCCTGGCGCCGGATATCACGGAAAACGCGGATGATCTGATGCTATCCATGCAGATGCTTGCTGACCGTTTTTGGCTCATGCGGGGCAAAAAAGGGTATGTGATGCATCCGGCCATCGCAGAGGCGCTGCATGGTACGCCTTACAAATGCGATGAATTTCCCATGCTCTGGGCATCCTGGGCAAAAGAGCTTCAGCCGCCGCTTACAGAGGACAAACAGAAAGTCTACGGGATGGCCCTGACAGCCCTCCTCCTGTGCCAGAATGATCTGAACCGGGATGGCCTGCGCGTTCTCAGAGCCGTTGAGCTCACTGCCATGACCCGGGCCGGAACGCTTCTGCGCCATGACCTTCCTGAGATACACACGCGCTTTCTGGAGAGCCATAAGCATACGCAGCAGGACACACTCGACCTGGCTGTGATCCGCATGCTCTGGGCACTTCTGGGATGTCATCCGGAACGCTTCCCGGACGCTGCTGAAGACCTGCTGTCTGTCGGACCGGAAATCCTTCAGAAGACAGATGCCTACGACGTGCTCCTCAATGTGCTTGAAATTGGCGGGAACCGCATACCCAAAAGCCTTCTGGATACGCTCTTTGAGCGGGCAAGACCGAAACCTGAGCATGTCCTTCAGACGATCCAGTACCTGAACTTTCTGGGCGGCAAACAGCGCTACACAGATAAAGCGCCGCAGGACGCACTGACAACACTCCGGGAGGCCCGTGCGCTGATTGTGGCAAACCATATGGAAGGCGGTGTGGAGGAGGCAGCCAATGACACGCGTATGGCTTACTGCTTCGCTGATCTGTGTCAATGGAGCGAATCGCTCCCGCTGATGCGGCGGGTGCTTGAAAATCTGCGCCGTCGGGGGTATCAGGAGGACTCGCAGACCATGGTGGCAACGATGAACTCCTATACCTACTTCCGCGGTAAGTGCACAGAGAGACAGGTTGCCCTGGATGATCTTGAAAAATCGATCGCGGAGTACCATGCTTCACAGTCGGAAGGCATGGACCTCGTTACGTGCCTGGAGTCATACGCCCTTCTTCTTATGGACGAAATGCGCCTGCCGGACGCCGAAGCTGCCATCCGGGAAGCGGTCAGACTGTGCAAATCACATTACGCTTCCGATATCTCCGTTCTTTCGTCCCTCTGCCTGACCCTGGGGCAGATCCTGTATAAACAGAAGGCCTATCTGGAAGCCCTCGGTTCCCTGCGGGAAGCAGAACTCATGAGTCTGTCCGCTTATGGGGAATTATCTGCCATGGCTCTGCGCGCCCAGACGTGGCAGGCTATGACGATAAGACAGCTCGGAAATACACAGCTGGCAGACACTGTGTGGGAAAGCGTGGCACACAGGGTTTCAGACGATTGTCTGAAAAAGGAACTGGATGATCTGTACCTGAGTCCATGAATTGGCTCTCAAAGCCTGCAGGAGCGTTCTGACGGTTTTTTCTTTCCATCAGGCACCGCCCACTCACATCTGGAAACCGGCCGTAACGGCAGCAAAAAGGCAAGTCGGGAAATATCAGGTCCTGACCTGCCTTTTTGCATCAGAAGCAGGAGCCTGTCCCCACGGTGGCAGCGGTACGGTGGGACATGCCGGGAGGGGCGCATACAGAAACAGCCGGAAAGGAAAAAAGGCAGGAGATGCACATGATCTCCTGCCTTGATATACGTAGTTTATGCAAAAGCCAATGAACCGGATCAGAAAATACCTGTAAAGAACCGGATTATTCCTGCGAAAACAGGCTGTACTTGGTCAGGTCCATTACGGCTCTGCCGTCCGCCTCAAAGCTGATGCCCTGAGCGGAGGAATCGGTGAGGATGGTGGCGGTCATGACCTGCTCGCCGTCGTTGATGAACACCTCGATGCTGAACCGGTCGAGGATCACGTGCAGGTGGAGCTCACCGTTTTTCTGTGCCACCTCGCAGCGGCGCTGATGGATGTACGCCCTGCGGGAACCGGAGAATTTCCGGTCAATTTTCAGCAGTGATTCGTGGGGGCGGAAACTGAGGAGGGAATGGTACTGGTCATCCTGGGCAAAGTACATGGTGAATTTCCGGTAGGGATCGGCCGCGTCCTCGGGGCGGATGCGGATATCCATTTCCAGGCAGCGGCCCTGTACGCCCTGCAGGGTGATGCGGTCGGAGACCGCCACGTTCTTGTATTCCACCATCTGGCCGCGGTAGAGCTGAAGTTCCCGGACCGGCTGCTGGTACAGGCGGCCGTTGCGGATGGAAAGCTCCCGGGGCAGGCTCATCTGGCCGAACCATTGCCGGTCCTCATATCCCGTGTTCTTGCAGGTGTCCCAGTTCTGCATCCAGCCGATCATCACGCGGCGCCCGTCGGGCGTGAGCAGGGTCTGGGGCGCGTAGAAGTCGATGCCATAGTCCACAGCCTGGTTGTGCTCCGGGATAAAGTGCCTGGTTTTTTCGTCAAAGGTGCCAATCTGGCACACTGTGCCGTTGCCGTTGTGATATTCGAAGCCTTCCGGCAGCATATCCTGAGGGCTGACGAAGAGCACGTGCCTGCCTTCGAGCGGGAAGAAATCCGGGCATTCCCACATGAGGCCGAAGTGTCCGTCGTTTTCTGCCAGGATGCTGGTGAATTGCCACTTGAACCCGTCCTCGCTGTCAAAGAGCAGAAGCACGCCGCGCTTGTCCATCCGGCGCGCACCGACCACGCAGCGGTAGCCGCCTTCCGGCCTGCGCCAGATTTTGGGGTCGCGGAAGTCGTGGGGGCTTAGGCCCTCAGGCAGGTCCCTGGCATCCAGCACAGGGTTCTGATCGATTTTTCTGTAATTTAAGCCGTCACCCACAGCAATGCACTGGGTCTGGTACTCCTTGCCCTTGTCGCCTCCGTCCTTGCGCACGCCGGTGTAGAGCAGCATATGTCTTCCGTCGGGCAGCTCCATGGAACTGCCTGAGAAGCAGCCGAAGGAATCATACGGCGCGTCCGGGGCCAGGGCCGCGGGCAGATAGGTCCAATGCAAAAGATCATGGCTCACGGCATGGCCCCAGTGCATGGCGTCCCAATGGGTGTCGTAGGGATTATACTGGTAGAACAGATGATACTGCCCCTGGTAATAGCAAAAACCGTTGGGGTCGTTCATCCAGCCCACCCAGGGTGTCAGATGAAAAATGGGACGGGCGGAAGCAGGAATCTGCCCGCCTGCTTCTTTTTCATACGCACGGGCAAAGATCAGACTGTGGTTGACCATGTTACTTCATCCTTATGTGTTTATTTTTCGGGTTTCCCTTTCATTGGCTCATTCTTCCTTCAGCAGCCGCATGGTCAGATGGTCAAAGCAGGCCTCTCCATCGCAGGCAAAGACACCCCAGGGCATCCCCGGCATCCGGTACATACGGGTGGAAAGTGCTTCCCGGTTGTCAAGGAAAAACACAGCCACGTCGTTGTCAATCAGAATGTCCAGGTGATAAGTTCTCCTGACGGTATCAATTTTCCTGCTGATATGGCTGCTTTCAATAGAATAACGGGTCCTTGCCACGGTTGTGGCGTCGTAGCGCAGCATGCCGTATTTCATGTCAAGCGTGACGGCCAGCGCCCGGGCCAGATTCGCGCTGCCAAAGGAAAAGCCGGCGGCAAGTGCGTCTTCTGAGACCGTCACATCGGCGGAAATCAGGACAGGCTGGTCCGGCAGGGCATCAAAAATCACAGCGCCGCCGTCCCGGTCCGCACGGACATTTACCCTGTCCCCTTCCGCCTGTCCCTGTGCTGAAACCAGCTTGCCGTTGAGCGGCACAGGGTCGCCAAAGGCGGAGCGGATGGTGTCCGGAAGGCGGATGGAGAGCCAGCCGCTCTCATCCTGCTCCAGTTCAAATACCGCCAGGTTCCCCGCCCAGTCCCAGACAGAGGTGTCCTTGAATTCGCCCGAATAGCCGCCCCGGGTGGCGATCCAGCCGCAAAGGTAGCGCTTCCCGTTGAGCACGCCGGTTTTGGCGGCGTAGAAAGCGTGGCTGTCGAACGCTTCCATGGGCGGATGCTCCCAGGGGCCGTCCAGAGAGGGGGCGCGCATATAGCGGGTGACCCAATCCGTGGAATAGAAGCAGTACCACCAGTCCCCCCATCTGAACAGGTCCGGGCATTCACAGCTTGTGGTGCCGGGCAGAAGGAGCGGGTCGCGCAGCTCCCAGGAGGACAGGTCCGTGGAGGCATACCGGGCTACAGCTGCCTTTCCGTTGAGGACAGAAGTGATCAGCAGCCAGTATTCCCCGGCCTCTTCGTTGTAAAAAAGAAAGGGGTCACGGAAATCTTCAATGCTGTAGCCTTCGGCGGGAGAGGAAGTAAAGGTCTCTTCTTCCAGCTTCGTAAAATGGACGCCGTCCTTGCTCACTGCGTGGCGTATATATTCGCGGGGCTTCCCCTGACTGAAAAAGCGGGGGTTATTGCCTGTGTAGAACGCATGGTAGGTATCACCGATTTTCGTGACGGAGCCCGTGCCCAGGGCCAGGTCATAATCATCGATGTTGGTGGTGGGGATGGCTTCCCCCAGGTACTCATAGTGCACAAAATCCCCGGTTGTGAAGCTGTGGAACGGATGATAGGTCGGTGCGCCGTCGCGCCAGTCCTGCAGATAGAAAAGACGGAGCTGTCCGGACGCCTCGTCCCCGGCCATGGGCATCACGTCGCCCACCCAGCCGACGGGCGGTTTGGCGAAAAGGGTATATTGTGCCTGATGGATGTCCCAGTCACTCCCGGATGGAAAATCCCTGGTATCGTGGAGCAGCACCTCACCGGCGGCACTGCACAGCAAAAGCACACTCATAAGAATCCCCGCGGTCGCAGCAGCAAAAAGCCTGCAAATTTTCACTTCTGCTTCTCCTTTCCTTATAGGACGCGGAGCCGCTGCCCAGGGCAGTGGCTCCGCTGCTGTATGGCCGGACCGCAGGGCTGCTCATGGTGGACCTGCAGCCGGTTCTGATCCGTCCGTCGGTATGTATATGGATGTGGGTGATCAGTTGCTCATGGTGGATTCGTAGCCGGCCCTGATCTGCTCGTCGGCATGGGTCAGGAAGTTGACCACGGGCTCATTGGAGCGCAGACCGGTGAACACGGTGTAGTTGTTGTCCCAGTACTGATCGATGCCGATCGGGACAAAGTGGGCCTTGTTGGCCAGCTTGTTCATCATGGCAACATTGTCCTCACCGTAACGTTCCACGTTCACGGCGTTGTCGCTTTCAATCTTCATCTGAGCGCTCATTTCGATGAACTTGGCGGCGGCATCGGGATGCTCGGAAGTGATGCCGATGCACCAGCCGGTCACGCCAGCGAGGCACACATCGCCTTCACCGGAAGGCCCCTGGGGCATGGGGACCCAGTCCACTTCAAAGGGCAGGTCGCCGTTGAGCTTCTGGTTGAGGTAGGCATAGGCAAATTCAAGGCTCATGGCCAGCTTGCCGTTCTTCCATCCGGCGGTGAAGGAGTCATTGCCGCTCTCGGGCCACATGCACTTGTCAACGGTGTAGCATTCCTGCAGGAAGGTCATGGTCTGGGTGCCGGCTTCGGTCAGGTAGCCGGTGGAGATGGTGCCGTCAGCGTTGTAGATCAGGTTGCTGGTGCCGTTGGAGGCCAGGAAGGATACATAGTCGGTGTCCCAGTAGCCGAAGCCGAACTGATCGTCTTCACCGTCGTTGTCGGTGTCAACTGTGAGCTCGTTGCAGACGCGGCGGAAGTTTTCCCAGGTCCATTCACCGGCTTCGTACAGGTCGCGGGGCAGGTCGACGCCGTTGGCTTCGAACAGGTCCACATTGTAGTACATCACAAGGGGGGACACATCGTTGCCGGCGGCATAGGCCTGTCCGCCGAAGGAGAAAGCGTTGGTTACGCTGTCATAGAAGCAGTCCTTGCTCAGGTCCACGTACTGGGCGATGGGCTGGACGATCTTCCGGGCGGGGTACACGGGGAAGGACTGGTCGTTGGCCTGCACCAGGTCAACAGGCTCGCCATTGCCCACGCGGCTGGCGGCGGTGGAGATCATGTCGCCCCATTCCACGGCGACGACGTTGACCTTGACGCCGGTCTCCGCTTCAAAAGCGGGGATGACGCTCCAGACGGGATCGAAGGTCTTGGGGTTGGCGGCTACATTGTTCTTGTAGGTTTCTTCGGTATTGTACCAGATGACGGTAATGGAATCTTCAGCCAGGGCGGAAACGGCGCACAGGCTCAGGAGCATCACCAGGGCCAGAAGAGAGGCCAGAAACTTTTTCATAAGGGTACCTCCTTAACAGTAGTGAAAATATTGATCAGGCATTCCGCCTAAGATCCGTGGGAAAGGGGATGGTGAGCTTCGCTTACTTGATGCCGATGTGCTCAATGGAATCGGCCAGGAAGCGCTGGGTGAAGATGAACACCAGCAGCATGGGAGCCGCGGTAAGAAGACAGCCCGCCTGCATCCGGGTGACGATTTTTTCCGGGTTGGTGCCCAGCTGTACGCCCGAGAGGGCGGAGACCTGGGACAGGTCCATGCGCAGCATGGAAAGGGCCGTCATGATGGAGCGGTTGTCCGAGCCCAGGAACTGCTTGGACAGGTAATACTCGCCCCAGTTCCATACAAAGGAGAACAGGAAAACTGTGATGATGGCGTTTTTCACGTTGGGAAGCATGATGCTGAAGAAGGTGCGGTAAGGGCCGGCGCCGTCGATATAGGCGGCGTCCTCCAGCGCTACGGGCAGGCCCATGAAGAACTGCCGGTAGATGAAGATGTACAGGCCGCTGCGCACACCCATGGCCAGCATGGAAGGAATGATCATGGGCCACAGCGTGCCGATGAGATTGACGGAATCCTTCCCGGTAAACAGCTGTGCCAGCCCGCCGAAGCTGGCGTAGCGCCAGCGGGAGTACAGGGGAAGAATCAGCGTCTGGGACGGCACCACAATGGTGAACACAACGATCAGGAACAGGATGTTTTTGCCCGGGAACTTGAAGCGGGCGAAGCCGTAGCCTGCAATGGCACAGGAGAACACATCAAAGAAACCGCATACGATGCTCAGCGTCATACTGACCGAGAAGGCTCTCCAGTAGTTCATGGAGCTGAGCGCGTCCCTGAAGTTTTCCAGCGTGAAATGCTTGGGGATCCATACGATGGAGGGATCGTTGATGTCGCTGGGGTTGCGCACAGCCATGGAGGTCATGTACAGCAGGGGGTAGAGCAGCTGGTAGGCCAGGCAGGCGCACACAAGGTAGAAGATGATGCGGCCCAGCACATGACCGATTTTGCGGCGGCGGGTCTTGGCATCCATTCTGTGTCTGGCAGGTTTCTGAGTCATTTCTGTCATTGATCCTCGCCTCCCTTCTTATTCCTGATAGATGATGAACCGGCGCAGCAGCAGTGCGACCAGGCCGAGGATGATGATGATCACCAGGAAGTAGACCACCGACATGGCACTGGCATAGCCGAACTTGAACAGAGAGAACATGGTGTTGTTGATGGAACGGATGATGGTGTTCCCGTAGTCGTTCATCATGTCGATCACGGAATAGATCGTGTTGAGCAGGATCATTGGCGTCAGCATGGGCAGCGTGACCTTCCAGAACTGGGCGAAAGAGCCCGCGCCCTCCAGGCCTGAGGCCTCATACAGATAATCCGGGATGCCATGGAGCCCCGCAAGGAACAGCATGATCTGGACACCGGAGCGCCAGGTCAGGTCAAATACCCGGCTGATGACCTGGTTGACGAAATTCACCACGCCCGTGCCCATGCCCATGGAGGTGAGGAGGGCGGGTATGTTGCCCGCGGAAAAGAGGTAGGTGTCGGCGGAGCCGCCGCGTGCGCCGGAGGCGAACACGTCCTCTTTGAGGATCTGCATCAGCACGCCGGAGCCGATGATGACCGGCATGAAGGCGACGGCGCGCATGAAGGTGCGGCCCGGGAACTTGCCCTTGATGAGAATGGCAAAGAAGAGGCTGTAAACCAGGATCAGCGGCACCTGGATCAGATCGCCCAGGGAACCCACAAGATCAGGCAGGAAGGTGGTATCTTTAAAGAACAGGCTGGAGAAATTGTCCAGGCCCACTTCTGTGGCTGCAAAGCCTGTGGGTGTCGCCTCCAGGGACTGGAAGGCGTAGCGGAAGGACTGGAACATCGGTGTGAGGAAGAACAGGATGCAGCCGATGAGCCAGGGCAGGATAAACGAAAAGCCATACCATTTCCGCTTCGTCTCATAGCCCATTTTTGAGCCCAGCTTCATTTAATCCACCTCCTTGATTATGTAGCTCTGGGGCGGAACCGTCACGCCCGACACTTCAGCGGGCGCCTTTCCGTAATTGACGAAGACCCGGTCCCCGTTTTCATAGGTGGTGACGGAAACATCCGCGCTGAGCCTTTCGTGCCCGGTCATGCGCATGAACGCGTAGGGGGTCAGCTCTTCCATCTGCCCGGCGATGCGGACCACATCCTCCCGCCATGCGTCAAAGGATGTGGCGAACCAGTCGGCCCCGTCTGTTCCCGACAGCAGCGCCGGGTCCCTGGCGATCAGCCGCCAGGAGGGGTAGAGCCCGTATTCCGCCATGCGCAGCAGGGCGGTGTCCGTGCTCCCGCGTTCGTTGAGCGGCTCGGTGTACATGATCATGGCGCCGTGGGCCACCAGCTGGTAGAAGGGGATATCGGTATCCATGACATCGAAGCGGCTGGAGGCCATCGGCGCGCCGTCCGCCTGCTGGATGTAGGGGAACGCGTAGGCGTTGGGGGCTTCAGCGGTCAGGTAGGGGATGCTGCCGTGCAGCGCTTCCAGGGCCTGCTTCCAGTACGCGCCTGCCCGGGTGCGGGAGATGCCGTTCTTGCCCAGGGAGGAATAAACGGTATTGGCCAGGGCGGTCAGGGAAACGCCGGCCTGGCTGCCTGCCATGCTGGCGGCCAGCTTGCTGCTGACCTCGGGCACGATGTCCGGGCTGAGCAGGTACCAGGTCTTCCCCGAGGGGTCCTTGACGCCTGTGCTCATGTGGTACTCGTTCATCTGACGTGCCGTGCTGTTCACATTGTCCGTAGCGGAGAACAGGGACCAGTAGCCATTGCCGTTTTTGTAGAGGTTCACAAGGTCCACGGCAAGGGAAAGCCTCGAGTCTGTGCTCTGGGCACTTCCCAAAAGCTGGTCAAAGCCGCTCTTTCCATCCAGACGGCCGTCGAGGGAAAGACCTGTGACCATTTTTCCCTTCACGGACTGATTGGACCAGCCCGAGTAATGGAGGGAGATGCCCTTGACCCCCGCGGCGCTGAGGTCAGAGAGGACCCGTGAGGCATCCCTGTAGCTGGTCAGCACGGTAATGCTGTTGTAGGGAATGCCGATGAAGGTCTTGACGGAGGGGATCGAGGCGACCATTTTCAGCTGCGTGGAAGAGGCGTGCTCTGCCTTCGCGTCCTGCAGCCCCAGCTGGTCGCGGTAGGCTGCCGCGATGTCGGCATAGGTGGCGTTTTCCTTGTCCAGAAGGTAATAGTGGACAACGAAATCGCCCATGTCCCGGAAGGTGTTGGCGGCCAGCGTCACGCTCTTGCTGCTGGAGGAGCCTGCCATCAGGGTGTTGTTTTCCATGTTGATGTAGGTCACAGCGAAATAGGCGTTGTTGTAGCCGGTCAGCTGTCCCGCCACGGAGGCGTTCAGCTGCGCCTGGTACTCGCCCTGCTCCACCACGGCCATGAGGGCCAGGCCGTTTTTCACCATGCCGTAGAGCGGCATATTGAGCTGATAGGTCCTTGTGGCCGCCCTTTTCACGCTCAGCGTGCTGTCGCGGCCGAACACGTCCTGCTGGTACACGGCGGCATTGCTACGCCCGTTGTTGAAGTGGATCAGGGCCCCGCTGCCGTCGGGCACCACCAGATAGCCCTCATCCCGCGCTCCCGCTGCGCCCATGAAGGGCAGCAGGGAGACGGACATGACGGACAGCTTCTCTTTTTTGGCGGAGGCCTTTTCGATTTCCTCCGGATCCTCAGAGAGCGTCCACAGGTCCTCCCGGATCTGCTCGCTGAGGATGGAGGCCTTCAGGCCGTTGTCATCCAGGACGTATCGCACAGGGATCAGGAAACCCTGCTTGGGGAAGAAATAACGGATCTCAATGCCGTTTTCGATCTTTTCCCAGGTGAAGTCCCCGTTCTTGATGGAACCGGTATAGCTGTTCACCTGGTTGGTCACATAGGTGGGATTGTGGAAGGAGACGATCAGGTCGCTCTGCCGGTTGATTTTGTTCATGCCGGAAGCGATCTTGTCCTCTGCGATGTCCGGCGGGGTGGAGCGCCATTCCGCTCCGGTTTTGGCGTCCTTGAGCATGATCTGGCTTTCCTGGGGGTCATAGCACAGGGTAAAGCGCCCGTTTTCCGCCACGTTTTCCCATTCGCCCAAAGCGATGGCGGGCAAAAGCACACACAGCGAAACGATCAGCACTGTGAAGAATCTTTTCAGCATCACACCACCCCCTTACAATCTGAATACGATTTCCACATAGAGTGTGGAGAAGAAAGTCATCAGCTGTTCAAGCAGCGTGTAGAACAGCACGCCCACGAACACAATCACGGCCATGCCGGCTACCGTCAGCAGCAGGAAGCCGATGGTCCTGCCAAAGGACAGCTCGTGGCACGTTATGGTGCCGATGAGCAGGATCACGATGCCCCACAGCATCCCCAGCGTAATGATGTAGGATGCGTACGATTCATCCAGCAGCATGTAATTGGACAGCCATGTGCCGATAAAGATCGCGGCGGTATAGGGGGCCAGCGCGTAGCAGGAGGTGAGCACGATGTCGCTGAACCTTCCGCTGGTGTTGACGAGAATGGAAACCGACCACTGGGCAGCGCAGAAGATCACCAGGACGCCCAGGGATTTGGCGAGCAGCAGCCACAGGTTGATGTCCGCAATGTTGTTTCTGTTGAACAGGTACCCGGTGCCCACGTACTGGTAGATGGTGGCCAGCACGTACAGAACGGCAATCACAATGGCGGCCCAGAGGGAGGTCTTCTCCTCGCCGAAACGGATCTCCTGGAAACCCAGGAAGGGATGGAGAATGGCCTTGGGGAACACGGTGTGGGTGGGGACATGCAGGCGCTTCATCAGGCGGATGGTCCATTTTTCCCGGGGCGCGCTGCCGTTTTTCCGCTTCTTCCTGATAAAGGAAATCAGCTTCACCAGGACGACCAGAGCGGCCACGGTGCACACCGCGCCCACCGCGCCGCTGCGCAGACGGTTGAGACGGACAATGCGGTAGGTCTGGGAGTACTCCTCACGACTGTCGCCCAGCCTGAAGTATTTGAGCGCTTCCTCGTGATGGTTTTCCTTGAGCAGCGAACGGCCCACGCCCGCATACGCCTGTGTGGCGTTGCTGTTGTGCTTGAGCACATCGTTCCATACCGAGCGGGAGGCTTCGTATTCGCCCGCGTTGTAGAGGGAAACGGCCTGGTGCACCAGGGTGGCGTACGCGGTCGGTGCGAACACCGTGACGCTGTTCTTCGCTGTGTCCAGCACCAGGACCTTGCCGTCCAGAAGGTCGAGCGCCACGGGCTGGCGGAAGGTGCCTTCCTGGGTGCCCAGGGCGCCGAACACGGCAATCAGGTTGCCGGTGCGGTCCCTCTCAAAGACGCGGCCGTAGGAGCGGTCCACGGCGAAGACAAATTCGCTGTCGGCGGTGACGGCTGCGTCCACAAAGGTGGGCAGCAGGGTGCTGGATGCTGCGCCCTGGGAGGTGACGGCCAGCTCCTCATCGCCGAAATTGATTTCCTTGTCGCCCCGGGCCAGGTAGGTGTTGTTGCCCAGGGGGTTCAGGCGCTTGACCTGGTTGACGGGGCTGCTGGTGGCCACGGTGGTGGCATACACAAAGCCGTCAGGGGCGCAGAACAGGTTGGAATACTCCACCGGCAGGATGCTGGTCATGTTCTGGCGCTGCTCGCTGGTCATGATGGATTTCCAGTAGTAGTTGAACAGCACCTCAGGGGTGACGGCGACTTTGTTGGCGCCGTAGTACCCCATGAATTCCCCCTGGGGGGAGAACTGGAGGAAACCGGAATAGCAGCCGGTGGACAGGATATAGATGCGCCCGGCATTGTCCGCGCCGATTTTCGCGGGGGAGAAGGTAAAGTCATCGCCCAGCAGCGGGTTGCTGGGGTTCTCGATGAGCAGCGATACCTGAAGGGTCTCAAGGTCGGCCACGAAGGCCTGGGCGCTCTTTTTCAGAGCCGCGTACAGTGTACCGTCCGGGGAAACATGCAGACCGTTCGGTTCGGCCAGCGGCAGTTTTTCCCCGTTTTCCAGGGTGACCTCCGTGATCTCCCGGAGCAGGTGCCAGTCTCTGTCGTATTCCAGGATGCGGTTGTTCCCGGTGTCCGCCAGAAGAATGTGGCCCCTGGGCGTCACGCACAGGTCCTGCGGCTGCTTCCACGCGCCGCCCTCGGCCTGCATGCCCAGGACGGTATTTTCCACTGTGTAGCCCTGGGGGGTGTTGACGGATTCGTCCCATTCGTTATAGGTGTAGGAAGGATAGACAGCTTCCATATGGCCCAGGGACGGGAAGAGGATCAGTGCCAGAACGAGGATCAGCCAATTTGTTTTTTTCAATTGCTCCACCTCCTCTTAGCCCTTGATGCCCGCACTGGTCATGGTTTCAATGACCTGGCGCTGCAGCAGAATGAAAATCAGGATGGGCGGCAGCATCATGATGACAGCGGCGGCCATGGAGGGACCGTAGCGTGCATATGCGTTCGCCGCACTGATCTGGGACATGGCCTGGGTCAGGGTCTTGAGTTCCTCGTTGTACACCACATCACCGCCAGACAGGTTCCACAGATTGATGAACTGGAAAATGATGACCGTCACGATGGCTGGTTTGACGCTGGGGAAAACGATCTGGAAGCAGATGCGGAACTCGGTGGCCCCGTCGATCTTGGCGGCCTCCATCATGGCGTCGGGCAGCTGCTCCATGAACTGGCGCATCAGGAACAGGCCCAGGGACACGCCGATGGTGGGCAGCAGCTGCGCCCAGTAGGTGTTGAGCAGACCGAGCTTGGAGACAATGATGAAGGAGGGGACAAAGGTCACCTGGGGGACGAACATGAGGCCCAGCATGATGATGGCGAAAATCAGGTCCTTGCCGGGGAACTTGTGCTTGGCAAGGGGATAGGCCGCCATGCCCGCGAAGATCACGTGCAGGCCCGTGCCAAGGACCGCGATCATCATGGTGTTGAAAAGGTAGCGGGACAGGGGCACCCACATGTTGGCCAGGATGCGGAACATCTCACCGTAATTGTCCAGGGTGGGCCTGTTCACATACAGCGTGGGAGGAAAGCGGAAAATTTCATCAATGGGCTTGAGCGACTGCACCACGGTGTAGTACAGGGGGAAGGCCATGAACGCGGCCAAGAGGAAAATGCCCAGGAACATGAAGAAACTGCCGACTTTGGAGCGCCTGCGCTTCATGCCAACCTTGCCGCGCCTGTGAAATATTTTTTTCAGGGACAGCTGCATGTTCTCACCTCCTTATGACCCGACTTTGCTCAGCACTTTGGTGACGAGCATGCGGGACAATTGCATCAGCAGCACCAGCACCACGCTCATGGCGCAGGCGTAGCCGAATTCATAGCGGATGGTGCCGTAGTCCATGATGTGGGTCACGATGGTCTCACCTGCGTAATTGGTGGACGGCAGGCCGCACAGCTGCACGGACACGTCGGCGACGGTGAAGGCTGAGATGATCTGCATCACGGCACCGAACACCAGCTGGGGCAGCATGGAAGGGAGCGTCACGTACCACAGCTCCTGGAAGCGGTTGCGGATCCCGTCGATCATGCCCGCTTCGTACAGGGACTGGTCCACGGTCTGCATGCCGGCGATAAAGGAAAGGAAGCTGATGCCCATGCTCATCCACAGCTGGACGATGATGATCACCGGGAGGATCGCCGATTCCTCGGTGGTCCAGGCGACCGGCTCAAAGATAATGCCCAGGGACATAAGGAAATTGTTGATCAGGCCGTACTGGTCGCCGCTGAGCAGCAGCCGCCATACGGCCCAGGCTGCGCCGCCCACCACCGCGGGTACGTAGAACAGGGTGGTGAGGATGGAACGGCCCGTGCGCCCCAGGTCATTGATGACCCAGGCGATGAAAAAGCAGAGAATGTAGCTGAAAGGCCCGATGATCACGGCGATCTTGACCATATTGCTCAGCGCGGTCAGGAACACGTTGTCTTCCAGGAACATGCGGATGTAGTTATCCAGAAATACGAACTTCGCCGGGGTGAGCATATTGTACTCAGTAAAGGAAACCACAATAGCCACGATGACCGGCACCAGCGTAAACACTGTGAAAAAGAGCAGGTAAGGCAGCATCAGCAGATAGCTTTCCCGGCTCCTCCGCATGCGCTGCAGCAACCCGTTGTTTTCCATTGTCAGCCCTCCTTGTTGAGAGATCGTTTCAGGTTCAGACGTTCAGCGATGCGGATCAATCGTCCAGCCCCATTTCATGGCGCTTGCGGGCGATTTCCTCGTTGGTGGAGCTGGTCCAGTAGAACAGGCTCTCCCGGGCGTCATTGCCGGAGAGGACCACGGCCCTGAAAGCGTTGTCCAGGTTGCGGGACACGTAGTACCCGCCGGGGATCTCCGGCAGCTCGGTCACATGGTCCCACTGGCTGTTCATGGTCTGCTGCTCGTTGAGTGACCAGTTGGACAGTTCGAAAGCTTCCACGTTGGCGGAGGTGTAGCGGCCCAGCGTGCCGATGTCCGATTCGATGTCACGGGCATAGCTGGTCTGGGTCCGGGCGTCCATCCACCACTGCACGAACTGCCAGCTTTCGTCCACGTGCCTGCTGGAAGAGAGGATGATGGCCGCGGTGCCGTCGGCGGTGGTGGCGTGGTTGACGGTGCCGTCCACGCTTGGGGAGCCCGGCATAAGGTGCATGCTCCACTTGCCCGCAATTTCAGGCGCCGTAGACTTCAGACGGGCATACATATTATAGGAAGTGATGATGACCGGCATCTCGCCCGTGCGGAAGCGGGTAAAGTCGTCCTTGTAAAGCGGATAATCGTAGAGGGTGTAGAAATCTGTCCAGGCGCGGAAGGCAGAGTTGGCCACCGGCTCGCTGAGAAGGGTCGCCTTGTAATCGTCGGTGTAGAACTTGCCGCCCATCTGAAGGAGCAGGGAGGGGAACAGACTTGTCATGCCCACACCGTTGGAAATGACGGTCGCGCCGCCAAGCTGGGTGTAGGGGAGGCCGATCTGCAGATTGTTGGACTGGAGGATCGGGGCGATGTTCAGAAGGTCCTGCCAAGTCCGGGGCACTTCCAGCTCCAGTTCCTCCAGCACGTCGTCGCGGATGAACATCATCAGGAAGTCCTGCGTTTCCGCAAGGCCGTATACGCCGCCGTTGAAGGCGTAGGGATCCTCCGCGGAAGCGCGCAGCTGGGCTGCGGTTTCCTCATAGCCCGGCAGGGCGCTCAGATCCGTCAGGGCCTCGCGGAAGGCCAGGTTCATCACTTCGCCGCGGCCCGTGAACAGGTTCACGTCCGGCCCCTGGCCCGCGATGGTGGCCTTGAGGAGCGCGCCGCTGACCAGCTGCAGATTGACGCTGATCCCTGTTTTCGCGGTAAAGTCTTCCTGGATGAGACGGTTGATGGCGTAAGCCTGGTCACGGCCCGCGGACAGCCAGACGGTGATGGCCTTCTGCGCTGCGCCGCCTTCTGCGGAGCTGAAAGCGTTGTAATCCTGCACAAAGGAGCCAAGGAAGGCGCGGAGCTCGCGCTTCATGGTATCGATCAGGTTGTCCTCCGTCTTCCCGGGCTTCACGTCCGGGGAGGCGAGCGTCAGATAGTCAATCTCCAGGGGCTGCTCCTGCACGGAAAGGATCCATTCCGCGAAGGAGGAGATGTTGGAGGAGAAGGTGGTCAGGCGCTTCTGGATGGTGTAGGGCTCGGAAGCGAAGTCACGGAGCTGGTAGGAAAGCACCTGGATGATTTCGCCTGCCGTGGAATCCCCGCCCAGAAGGCTGTCCATGGTCGCCTGATAGCCGTCGAGGGCGTCCGCGAGGCTGGAGAGACGGGTCTCCAGGTTGGGGATGACGCGCTCGAGGTAATAGTCGCGGTAGAAGTCCGGCTCGGTGCCCGTGACCATGATGATCTGCCGGTACAGCTCGTTTAAGGTGTACACGGTGTCCTGCATCTGGGAGATCACGGGGGCCATTTCGCCGAGGGTGACCTGCATGCGGAGGACGTGGCTGCCCTTGGTCAGCGCGAACAGATAGGGGGTCCCGCTGCTGTCGGAGAGATAGTCCATGACCCATTCGGAACGGTAGGCGAAGTGGACCTCCTGCATCTCCTGGAAGGGGACCTGTCCGTCGAGCATCACCTCGCGGGCGACAAAGAAGCCCTTGAGCTGGTTCTGGTGGTACCGCATGCCCAGCTGGTACAGACCGTCCTCCGGCGCTTCGATGAGCCATTCCACCCACTGGCCCACATGCTTCCATCCGCTGCCGCCGATGGTGTTGAGCCGCATCTGCGTGGGATGATAGGGCTGGGTGAAGGAGGATGTGCGGTCATAGGTGGGGTAAATGGCAGAAGCGGATTTGCACAGGGCATTTTCTGCCTGCAGGACGATTTCCACGTCCGTAAGGGCGGACAGGCCGGCGTTCGCCGCCCTGTATTCCTCATAGGTGGGGAGCTTTTCCTGGGCCCTGAGGGCCAGATAGTCCAGTACGGCCGATTCACGCAGGGAGGTCAGCGTGATCTCGTGGTCGCCCTTTTCCAGCTGCAGCAGCACCTGGCCCTCCACCTCGTTGGTGTCCGCCAGCAGTGCTTCGGTCCACAGGAAGACTTCCACCTGCTTGGGACGCAGTTCATTGCCGGTGGGCGTGCGCTCCGGCTGGGAGGCGTCCACCCAGAGCCGGTTGAGGGAGACGACCGCGTTGGCCGCAGAGTAGGGCTTCCCGTCCACCTGCAGGGCGTATTCCATGTCCACACCCTTCCCGCTTTCGGTGTGGTAGCCCACCCGCAGCCCATATGCGCCGGTCTCCGGGGCATTGAGCACGAGGGACACGCTGCCGCCGGCGGAAAGGCGCACGACGTTCTGTCTTCCTTCGTATTCTGCGAGCAGGTCGCAGGACTCAGGGGAAAGCGTACCCTGAGATACGGAAACAAGCGGGCCGCTGCCGGGCCGTGCCTGGTCGGATGGGGTGTACGACTGCCACTGTGTGGCCTGGACGCCGTTGTTCCCGATGAGGAGAACAGCGGTCACCATAAGTGCGAGGCACCCCACTACGGCGATTAATATGATCCATCCGCGCCGCATGTACTTCACCTCCGTGAAACTGTCATTCCGTCAAAAGGCGGATGTTGCTGAACGCTGCCGAACCATCGGAAGCAAACAGGCCAAAACGATATCCCTTCCGGTCAAACATCCTTGTGCCCAGTGCGACCTCATCATCCACGTACAAAAGAAGGATGCTGTCCTGGACGAAAATGCGCACATGGTAGGTTCTGCCGGGCTGCCATTCGAAGGGGCGTTCCTGTTCCACCTCGTAGGGGAACATTTTGCCCCCGTCCTCGTACATCCGCAGCCCGGTCTTGTATTGGATCCTGTGCCGGTTGGGTTCAAAAATCAGATAATAGCCCATGGCGAAATCCTGGTCGACCTGCAGGGCGACGCCGAATTCCCGGGGACTGTCCTGGAAGGAAACATCCATTTCCAGCTTGCAGCACTCAGGGACGCGGTTCATCAGCAGGCTGGCGTATCCCCGGGGCGTGTCCACACAGGCGCAGGTCTGCTCTGTGGACCAGGGACCGACCAGGGGCCGCATCTCCAGGACCTCCTGTGTGGAGAAAGCGTTGTCCACCGCTTCAGGGGGCTTTACGGCGAGGGTGCCGTCGGGACGCTGCACCAGCTCGTGGACGATCATGGTCCCGCCCCAGTCCCATGTGTTGTAGTCTTTTCCTTTATAGTTCTCAGGGTTGAAGCCGTACAGGTTCTTTTCCCTCAGGGGGTTCCAGCCGTACATATAATGATGGGTCCCGTCGGTCCCGTGCTTGGCCGCGTAAAAGCACCGCGTGTCAAAGGTGTCCACCGCCGGGGTGATCCACGGTCCTTCGGGGGAGCGGCTCATGCGGTAGAGGGTTTCAAAGCGGTCCGTGTACACGGAATAGGTCAGGTACCACCAGTCGCCCCACTGGAACAGATCCGGGCACTCGTGGCCGGACTGGTTGGTGGCCGGGGCGTAGAGCGGCTCGCAGATCTCCCAGTGATGCAGGTCGCTGGACTTGCACAGGCCGACGCAGCCCTTGCGCATGGTAAGGCCTTTTTTCTGGGCGCACAGCAGCATCCACCAGCACCCTTCTTCACTGTTCCAGACCACATGCGGGTCGCGCCAGTCGGTCATCTCGTAGATCACGTCGTCGGGCTGAAAGGTTTCCTCCGGCAGTTCCTGCCAGTCCTTCAGATCGCTGCTGACGGCGTGGCACACGTACTGGCGCATGTAGGGCGTGAAGGTGAACTTGCAGTAGAACATATGATAGACACCGTCCACCCGGATGACTGATCCAGTGCCGCCGTGTATGTCCGTCCGGTACTGATCATAGAAATGGAGCTGGTCCTTTGTGGAAACATTGCTCCATCCAAACCCCAGATAAAACAGTTTGAAGACGCCATCCTCAAAAAAGGGAATGATGTCGCCCATTCTTCCATCTTCTGGATGATAAAAGAGTTTCATTGCTTTCGGCTCCTTTTTCCGGTGGGTCCTTATCGTTTGGCTGATTCGGGTTCAAAGTCCGGGAGCTGGTGACTGTAAAAAACGGAACACGCACATCAACTGCATTTTTTGTGCTTTGCGGAACATATATAACACAGTTCATCTGGTGTGTCAACCGGTTGTCATAACCTAACAGAAAAAAATTTTGTATTTTCCGAGTGAATTTTCCGGCTGGATTCGTCGCATACGTAATTTTACTAACCAGAATCAACATGGAAATACCGGAATACGGGGCTTCTGTCCCCTGCACGGCCCGTGTGTACAGGAAGCCTACACGGCATCTGATGTGTGACGCATTATTGACACAAAAAGGACGCACAGGCTTTCTGTGCGTCATCTGTTCCATGTGCTCCGGGTCATTTCCCCATGAACCGTTCCAGCTTGCCGGGTTCGTTCAGACAGAAGCCCTTCCATCCCAGCATCAGGGCAGCTTCAATGTTTGCGGAAGAATCATCGATAAATAAGGTCCTCTCAGGCGTCAGGCCGTACGTGTCAGTCAGGTACCGGTAGATGCCGAACCTGGGCTTGAGCATGCCCACCCTGGCAGAGATCACGGCACCGTCAAATAAAGAGAAGAAGTCGTATTCCCGCAGGTTGCGCTCATAGTGTTCAGAAGGGTAATTGCTGAGCAGGTAGAGCTTCTTTCCATGCTTTTTGCAGTTCAGGACGGCGTTTTTCCCTTCTTCCACAACAAAGCGGTAATCGGGCCAGCCCGTCACGAACATCCGGACCGGTTCCCGGAGCGAAATGTCCCCCTCCGTCATGGCGTCCACGCATTCCTCCATGCCCAGCTCTCCGCTGTCGAGCATGTGCCAGTAGGGTGAGCGCAGGGTATGGAGCAGCACGCGGTGCTGCAGCTGCGGGTCATCGGGGAACATGGCCCGCAGCACCTGGTGCTCGTCCATGGCAACCAGGACGTTTCCGATGTCAAACACCACTGCGTCAACCTCGTCCCAGGGCATGCTGGGGTACAGTGTATCGATCATCCGCTTCATAGGACTGTCCTCCTCCTTCTCAGGCAGGGCCTGTGTGCAAAGAATATAGCATATGGCGGAGGCGGCGGTCAATTCCCGGGAAGGTACTTTCCGGGCTGTCCGGGGATGTGACGCAATGTTGACATAAAAGGGAGCATGGGATATACTTGCATGCAATATCTGATCCTCATAGGTTCTGCTGAAGGAGGAGTTGCGCGGTATGTCAATCACCATTCGGGATGTGGCCGAAAAGGCCGGCGTTTCTGTAACAACAGTTTCACGGACTTTAAACAACCGGGGATATATTTCTCAGGAGACGAGGGACAAAATTGCAGAAGCGATCCGGACGCTGGATTATTCTCCCAATCAGCTGGCCCGCAGCCTTTACAATGCCAGGACCCAGATCATAGGCGTTGTGGTCCCCAGCATCTGCCACCCTTTTTTTGCACAGATCACGCATCTCCTTGAGCACCGGCTGTACCACCTGGGCTACCATGTCCTGCTGTTTGCCACCGAGGGGAACCGCGGTCAGGAGAGCAACATTTTCGATATTCTGCGCCAGCACCGGGTGGACGGTATCATCATCGGCAGCCCCTGCCTGTCGGATGAAAATTATGCAAAGAACAACATCCCCATCGTGTCCTTCGATACGCATATGCAGGGGGCCAATGTATCCGTGGCAGCGAACCATTCCCTGGGCGGGCGCATGGCGGCCCGGGCTCTGCTCAAGGGCGGCTGCAGACGGGTGCTGCAGATCGTGGGCGATCTGTCGGCGAAAACGGACGCCGGCAAGCGCCACCGGACCTTTATGGAAGAAATGATGGCTGCGGGCTGCGAATGCATTTCCATGCCTGCGCTCAATAATTTTACCGATCTGCGTGCGTCGCGCAGCACGGTTGAGCGTGTGCTGGACGAGTACCCTGACATCGACGGCTTTTTTGGCACTGACCTGAATGCCGCTGGCCTGATCCAGTGTGCCCTCAGGCGCGGGCTGTCGATCCCTGATGATATTCAGGTGGTCGGATATGACGGCTCCGATGCTGTGACGGCCATCTGCATGAACATGACCGTGATCCGCCAGCCCTATGAAGAACTGGCCGATAAAATCGTGGAAAGCATGATGGCCCTCCTCAGCGGCGAAACGCCAGAGCCCCGGATCATTCTGGACGGCCTGACCCTCGTGCAGGGGACGACCACGCGGTAAGACCTGTCTGAGCTGTCCCCTGAGGGTCCTGTTTTCTCTTATGTCAATTGTTCTGTTCCCGCTGAAATGACAGGGAGATGCACAATACAGAAAGCGCAGGATTAAGGTGCACACAACCACTCGGAAAAAACAGGAGGAATCAAGCATGACGCCATATGATCTTTCCGGTCTGGGCACGCTGCCGTTTTTCAGACCAGGCCGGTCGTGCTCCATCAACGGTGAAAACAGAACGGGCGAAAAGGGCGGGGCCTGCCATGCCAGCAGCCCGCTGGGCTTTTCGCGCAAAGGTTCGCCGTGCATCGACTGCATCCCGTCCGGGAAAACGGAAACCCTGATGGATACAGCGGGCCCAGGGGTCATTCAGCACATCTGGTTCACCGTCACTGACGAGACGGAAAAAGGGCATTTTGTTCTGCGGGACCTGGTGCTCAGGATGTACTGGGACGGCGAGGAGACGCCCTCGGTGGAAGTGCCGCTGGGGGATTTCTTCCTCAACGGGTTCGCCCGGGGCTATGAGGTGGTCTCTCTCCCCATGACCGTAAATCCCAGGCGCGGCATGAACTGCTTCCTGCCCATGCCTTTTGCCTCCCACGCCCGCATCACGGTAGAAAACCAGCACGCGGGGGACATTCACGGTTTCTTTTTCCAGATTGACTTCACGCTCTTTGATGAACCGATTCCCGGGACGGGTTCTTTCCACGCCCAGTGGCGCAGGCAGAAGCTGACTGCCCTCCAGGAGGATTATGTTCTTCTGGACGGTGTCCGGGGCAGGGGTCATTACATCGGCACCCATCTGATGGTCCAGGCGCTGGAAAGGTACTGGTGGGGCGAGGGCGAAGTGAAATTCTATATTGACGGCGACGATGTTTATCCCAGCCAGTGCTCCACCGGTCTGGAAGATTACTTCGGGGGCGCCTGGTCCTTTGGCGGGTACCGCAATGAAAAGGGCTACATGCAGGAAAAAACCTACTGCACGCCTTTTCAGGGCTATCCCTTCTATTCCTGCGAGGACACTTTCCACGCGGAGTACTTTCAGCGGGACGTCCCGCCTATGCGCAGCTTTTACCGCTGGCACATGCCGGACCCCATCCTGTTCAGCAAAGATCTGAAGGTTTCGGTCCAGCAGATCGGCTCCGGCCCCCGCGGCCCCTATGGGCTGTTTGAGCGCCAGGATGACTACACCAGCGTCTGCTACTGGTACCAGACCGAGCCCCACGCGGCTTTCCCTGTGCTGCCCTGTCCGGAGGAGCGCTGGCCCAGGTAACCCTTTTCCCTGTCCTGTTCTGTGCAAGGAGGATGCATCATGGCAAGATTTGATGTGAATTTTTACTCCTACTCCCTGGACCACGGGGTGGACATCACCGTCACCATCCCCACCTTTACGCCGTGCGACCGGGTGCCCGGCACCCGGCCAACGCACAGCCTGGAAGCGAAATTTCCCGTACTGTACCTGCTCCACGGCCATGGGAACGACCATCACTGCTGGCTGCGCTACACATCCGTGGAAAGGCTGGCAGAGGAGCAGCGCATTGCGCTGGTCACCTTCGATACCGGCAACAAAGCCTACAACAACATGCCGGCAGGGGATTGCTATTTTGATTTTCTGAATGAAGAGCTGCCTGATTTTTTGTGTTCCATGTTCCCCATCTCTTCCCGGCGGGAAGATACCTATATTGCCGGGCTGTCCATGGGAGGTTACGGAACGCTGGCCCATGCTCTTTCTGTCCCGTCCCGCTACTGCGCTTTCGGTGCAATGTCACCTGGTGTGGCTGCCCGCGCTGACCGCGTGCGCCGGGAAACGCTGGACCCCAATTCCGTCACGGATATTTTCCGCCGTGCCATCGAACCGATACACGAACTGGAAGCGCGCCTGAAAGAAGGGGCGGACCTGCCCAAGGGTTATATCTGCTGCGGGAAGCAGGACCATCTCTACCAGCGGGTGGAGGAATTTGTCACCGATGCAAAAGCGTTAGGCTGGGATTTTACCTGGCACCCGGTGGATGGCTTTGAACATGAATGGCGGTACTGGGAAATGGAAATCGCCAACTTCCTCAAGTGGATCCCCCGCACGGACTACTATGCAGGCCGTGCACATAAGGTCTGAGTCCCCCCGCGGGCTTCCTGTGCTGAGGCTTTTCGTTCCGGAACATGCCCGTGCCTGTTCAGAAAAGGGAAGCCTTTCGCAGTGTATATGACCTGGCGCTTCCTGCGGATAAACAGACGGAACCAGCTTATATATACAGGCATGAATAGGCAGCATCCGCGATCCGGGGGTCAGGTCAGAGACCAAAGTGTGAAATACAGAACTTTTCCAATCTGTCTGGAGGGCGGACTGTCCCTGCTTTGTGCGGGGCAGCCTGCCCTCCTTGTATATGTACCCGCCGCATGAAAGGGGCATTCTTTCGTTCGGGTATTAAAAATGCAATTCATCCAATGCGGGGACTGCTGTGGCTGAGCAGACGTAAGATGGCCAATCTGTGAGATGGTGCGGGAAACAGGACTTGAAGTCGGGCCGGGCCGTTCATAACG
>CAMNGW010000016.1 GCA_946538615.1 uncultured Clostridia bacterium | reverse complement strand
TGAGGCTGACGGCGGGACGCGCACAGCATCCATTACAGGGGCCATGGTCGCCCTGACGCTTGCTGTGGACCGTCTGATTGCGGAAGGGAAACTGCCTGCGTCCCCGATCCGGCACCAGGTGGCAGCTGTCAGCTGCGGTCTTGTCAGGGACGAGGCTTGTCTGGACCTGTGCTATGAGGAAGACAGCCATGCCGAGGTGGACATGAATGTCGTTATGAACGAAAAGGGTGAATTCATTGAATTGCAGGGCACCGGCGAAGGCAGAGCGTTCACGCCCGATGAACTGCAGAAACTGCTCTCGTATGCGCGCAAGGGCATCGATGAACTCATGGAGGCCCAGCGGTCGGCACTTGGGGAGAGGGCAAGGCACCTTTGTGCCAAGCCGTGGCTCGTGGTTGCCTCGGGCAACCGGCACAAGATCGAGGAACTCAAGGCCATGTTCTCCGGCCACTATACTGTGCTTGGGCAGAATGAGGTCGGCTTCGAGGGGGACGTTGAAGAAAACGCGGATACATTTGTGGGGAACGCGACCCTGAAAGCGGAGGCGGTGAGCCAGGCAACAGGATTTGCCACCATTGCGGATGACAGCGGGCTGAGCGTCAATGCACTTGATGGGGCGCCCGGCGTGTATTCAGCCAGGTACTGCGGTCACCACGGTGACGACGATGCGAACAATGACCTGCTTTTGAAGAATCTTGAGGGGACGGAGGACAGATCAGCTGCTTTCCACTGTGCTCTTGTGCTCAAAGAACCCGGTAAGGAGCCTCTTGTTACGGAGGGAATCTGTCCCGGTACGATCCTGTATGCAAGAAGGGGTAACGGCGGCTTCGGCTATGATCCTCTGTTCCTGTACGGGCCTTTAAACAAGACGTTCGCGGAAATTACAGCAGAAGAAAAGAATGCGATCAGTCACAGGGCAAGGGCCTGCAGGCAGATGCTTGCTGTTTTGGAGGAAAAAAACGGTGAAAGCCATACTCATGAGTGACTCCCACGGTGATGCTGCAGGGATACGCTGGCTGCTGAGTCAGGCATGGGTGAGGACTGGAGCAGTTGATGCCTATTTCCATATGGGTGATGGTGTGATGGACCTCATGGGGCTTGAAGCTTATCTGAAAGAGAGGGACCCGCACTGCCAGCTGTATGGGGTGAGGGGAAATTGTGATTTTTATGCGCCGGACATCCCGGACAGCCTTACTGTGCCTTTTGGGGGCACCCGGATCTATATGACGCATGGCCATTATCTTCAGGTCAAATCAACGCTGTCCCTTCTGGATGAGGAAGCAGGGGAGAATGCGTGTACCATTGCTCTGTACGGCCATACGCACCAGCCTGCTATGGATATGGGCGGCGTGCTGATGATCAATCCGGGCTCCGTCATGGATTCGCGCCTGGCGTTCCTTGAAGTCAATGAGGGGCGCCCGCGGATCCAACTGTGGAATTTCAGCTGAACAAGAGAGGGTGTGTGTGATATGCAGTCTGATGACGTGCGCCTGAGACGGACGGGTTATCTGACTTTTGGTCTCAGCGGCGTGTGTGCGATTTCCAGCGGGGTGATTGTAAGCCTGCTGCAGGACCTGTACGGGTTCTCTTTCCAGACCACGGGCAATCTGCTGACATGTATGAACATCGGCAACATGTCCGCTGCTTTTCTGGCAGGGATCTTACCGGGAAAACTGGGTATAAAGCGGACCATTCTTCTCATGGGAAGCGGGTATTTTTTGGGGTACCTCCTTTGTACCGCGGGCGGGAACCCCCTGCTTCTGATGCTCGCCTTTCTGATGCTGGGCCTTTGCAAAGGGGCTGTTCTCAACACCAGTTCAGTGCTGGTGGGCACACATACCGGGGATAAAAAAGTCTCCATGCAGCTCATGCATTCCTTCTATGCGCTTGGCGCCCTGCTGTGCCCGTTCCTTCTCAATTTCCTGGGCCTTTTCGGCGAGCGGATGCCCATGCTGGGCACAGCTGTCATTGGTTTGGGCATGTGGGGCATTTTCCTTACTTTGCCATCCGGGAAGGGAGCAGAGAAGGAGAAAAAAGCACAGAGCGGTAAGGTTTTCCTCCGTGACCCGGTTTTCTGGGTTCTGGCGGCTCTTCTGTTTTGCCAGAACGGTGCGGAATATGGCGTGACGGGATGGATGGTGACCTATTACAAGAACCAGGGCATCCTTCAGGGGAACCTGGCAGCCTATGTGATGACAATCATGTGGGCATTCACTCTGGCCGGGCGATTGCTGATTGCCTTTGTGGTACCTGTCCGGAACCACTTTAAAGCACTTGTGATGATGGGCGCTGCCTGCTCAGTGGGCTACATTCTTCTCATGATGATGCAGGCACCCGTCCCTGCCGTCCTGTCGCTGGCTTTCTTTTCCCTGTCAATGGCCGGAACCAATCCCATGATCACAGCTTCCCTTGGGAACCGTATGTCACCCCAGAGCATGGCGGTCATCCTTCCTGTGGGAAGTCTTGGCGGTATCCTTGTACCGCTGCTCATAGGCCAGGTGTCCGAAGCAGCGGGCCTCCGGGCGGGTATGGGTGTGAACCTTGTACCCTGTATCGGCATTCTGGTCCTTGGGCTGGTCGCCTACCGTATGGAGGCTGACCCGCGCCTGAAGGGCAACGTTTCATGAACCGGGAAACCCTGCTTTTGTATATTCTGCACAAAAATTTGGCAAAATATTCTACTTGTATACTAGTGGACAAGGAGACAGGCCAGAAGTATGATAATACATGTCCGGGATGGTAAGAAAAGTGCCGGATAGAAAAATATGAGGTGAGCAAAATGAAAATGACATTTCGTTGGTACGGAAGTGCTTCGGACCCGATCCCGCTGAAGTACATCAAGCAGATTCCTGGCATGACTGGTCTTATGGGCCTTCTGGACCGCCCGGCTGGTGTGGCCTGGGCCGAGGAAGATATCGCAGCATTGGTTAAGGAAGTCAATGATGCAGGCCTTGAACTCGAAGTCATCGAGAGCGTTAATGTGCATGAAGACATCAAGCTTGGTTTGCCCACCAGAGATGAATACATTGAAAATTACAACGTGACGATCCGCCGCCTGGCAAAACACGGTGTGAAAGTCATTGTCTACAATTTTATGCCCGTCTTTGACTGGCTCCGCACCGATCTTGCCCGCGTCATCCCTGAGGATGGCTCCAACAGCCTGTATTTTGATGAGAAAGACCTTGGCGAAATGGGCCCGCTTGAGATCGTCCGCCGCACAGCAGAAGACTCCAAAGGTTTCACACTGCCTGGCTGGGAACCCGAGCGCCTTGCCCTTCTGGAAACCACGCTCAAACAGTATGAAGGCATGACACAGGATGACCTGCGCGCCAACTTCAAGTATTTCCTGGATGCTGTGATTCCCGTTTGCGAGGAAACCGGTGTCCGTATGGCCTGTCACCCGGACGATCCGGCCTGGCCGATCTTTGGCCTTCCGAGAATCTGCCATAGCCAGGCCGATTACGACAAGATGGTCAAGCTCCATGACAGCCCTGCCAATACACTGTGCCTGTGCACCGGCTCCCTCGGCTCTGACCCGAACAATGATATCCCCTCCATCATCCGTCATTTTGGCGAGATGGACCGTATCGGTGCCATGCACGTGCGCAACATCAAGTTCCTGGGCTACCACCATTTCCGCGAAGCTGCGCATCTTTCTTGTACAGGTGATCTGGATATGTACGCCATCATGAAGGCGATCCACGACGTGGTCCCCGATACCTATGTGCGCCCCGACCACGGCCGTATGATCTGGGACGAACAGGGCAGACCGGGATATGGTCTCTACGACCGGGCACTTGGTGCAGCGTACCTGAACGGTCTGTGGGAAGCCATCGAGCGCGGAGAATAATACGGAGGGCATAGATATGGAACTGAGTCTTTCGGGCATTCAGAATCAAAAGGTATGGGAAGCCGCTGGTGTTCAGCTGCCCCGACAGAATATTCCGGAAATGATCAGGGAAACAGAAGAGAACCCTGTATGGGTCCACTTCGGCGCAGGCAATATCTTCCGTATTTTTATTGCCGGGCTGCACCAGAAGCTGCTGGATGAGGGCCTTGTCAGGAGCGGTATTATTGCTGCTGAGACCTTTGACTATGAAATTATTGACAAAATTTACGCTCCCTTTGACAATCTGACGCTTGGCGTCACGCTGCATGGGGACGGGACGACGGACAAAGCTGTGATAGCCAGTATTGCCAAAGGGCTCAAGGCAAGCTGTGCGGACCAGGCATCCTGGGACGAACTCAAAGCCATTTTCCGCAAGCCTTCCCTGCAGATGGTGAGCTATACCATTACGGAAAAAGGATATGCCCTTTATGGCATGAACGGGGAGATGCTGCCCCTTGCTTCTGAGGACGCCAAACGCGGCCCCCAGGGCCCGAGACATGCCATGGCTGTTACGGCAGCTCTTCTTTACGAGCGCTTCCTTGCCGGCGGGACACCCATTGCCATTGTCTCTATGGACAACTGCTCCCACAACGGCGAAAAGTTGCGTGCGGGTGTTGTGGGCATGGCCCGTGCATGGGCTGAAAATGGTCTTGTGGATGGAGCTTTCCTCACATGGCTTGAAGATGAAAATAAGGTCGCTTTCCCGTGGAGCATGATTGACAAAATTACCCCCAGGCCCCATCCGTCTGTTGAAAAGCAGCTCAAAGAGCTTGGCGTGGAAAACATGGCTCCTATTGTGACCAGCAAGGGAACTTTCATTGCGCCATTTGTCAACGCTGAAGAGGCCCAGTACCTTGTCGTGGAGGACAGTTTCCCCAACGGGCGCCCGCCGCTTGAAAAGGCTGGTGTATACCTCACAACCCGCCAGACAGTCAATGATACAGAGCGTATGAAGGTGACCACGTGCCTCAATCCTCTGCATACGGCCATGTCTGTTTTTGGATGTATGCTGGGTTATACAAAGATCTGCGATGAAATGAAAGATGAGGACATCGTCAGACTGATCCGCACAATCGGTTATGTGGAAGGCCTCCCTGTGGTCACGGACCCCGGTATCATTTCACCTAAAGCCTTTATTGATGAGGTTGTGGAGAAGCGGCTGCCCAACCCGTTCATGCCGGATACGCCACAGCGCATTGCGACAGACACGAGCCAGAAAATACCTGTCCGTTTTGGCGAAACCCTTAAAAGCTATGCTGCAGACCCGTCACTGGATATCGGCTCGCTCAAGGCAATCCCCATGGCAATTGCCGGCTGGCTGCGCTATCTCATCGGTGTGGACGACAAAGGCGAAAAGATGGAAGTCAGTGCGGACCCGATGCTGGCCAGCCTTCAGGATACCCTCAAGGACGTCAGACTCGGCGATGTGCACAGCGGAGATCAGGCGCTGGACCAGCTCATGTCCAACAGCCATCTGTTCGGTGTGGACCTGTGTGCGGTGGGCCTTGCTGACAAAGTCAAGGCGGATTTCCAGAATATGCTGAAAGGTCCCGGCGCGGTGCGCCAGGTGCTTGCGAGCCTGTGACGGCGTATGTACCGCAGCGGGAAAGCGGAAAGCAGTACGCACTGCGCGTCATCCGTGAAAAGATTGTTGAAATGGAACTTCAGCCCGGCAGCTGGGTAAGTGAAAATGAATTGGCCAAGACACTTTCTTTAAGCCGGACACCTGTCCGCGAAGCCTTGCAGGAACTTTGTACTGTTAAGCTGGTCGACATCTTTCCACAGAAAGGGAGCCGCGTCTCACTGATCAACTATGATCTTGTTGAGGAAGCACGCTTTCTGCGCCTTGCCCTTGAGCGCGCTGTTGTGGAACAGCTGTGCGGAGGGATATCCGAGCAAGGGATCCAGAAACTCCGGGAAAATCTGAAACACCAGGAACTGTACCTTTCTCTTGGTGATCACGCAGCTTTTTTCCGGATGGATAATGATTTTCATTATCTGCTGTTTACGGAGGCACGGAAGGAGACATCTTTTCAGCTGATGAGCAGCATGACGGCCCATTTTGACCGGGTAAGGCATATGGCAAGCCAGATTGTGGCCGCGCACAGGAATCTCGAGGACCATATAGCCCTCCTTGAGCTGATCATAGGGGGCGACAGGGCCGGCGCGGATGAAAGGATCCGCAGGCATCTGACCCACTATCAGATTGATGAAAAAGCATTGCGGGAAAAGTATCCGGACAGTTATTTTCTATGAACCTCAAAAGGCGGTCCCTGATTGCAGGGACCGCCTTTTGAGGTTCATTTCCTATGATTCAAGCGAGGCATTTTTCAGGACATCGTCGTTGTCATAGACAAGCTTGACAGAAAAGCAAGTCTGTGTGGAAGAGAGCAGAGGCAGAAAGAACCGGTCCCCTTCCCACAGATTGAGGCGGAGGACTTCTTCTTTGGGGACCCAGGCAAGGACGCCCTCGCGGCACTCGGGGAGCACCTCAGGCGGGGACGCAATGCTTGCTGTATAGAGAAAAGAAAGTTCATTTCCCCATCTGGGAAGGATGAAAGTAAGAATACCGCGAAGATGGAGGTCTGTCACTTCAAGGCCGGTTTCCTCAAGAATCTCCCGGCGGATGCAGGCATCAGGGGATTCATTCTCCTCAAGATGGCCGCCAATGCCGATCCATTTACCCGCATTCTCATCCTTGTTTTTTTTGACGCGGTGGAGCATGAGGTACTTGTCCTGATGTTCAATATAGCATAATGTTGTAAGCCGCATACGTTCATTAACCTTTCTTTTTTTGGTAAGACCATTTCTGAGAGGCCGGATTTGCAGGCGGGGGACCCGGAACAGCCCGGGATCCGGCCGAGTGATTCTCCGCAAGGATCCATATGACCAGGTTCACCCCTGCGGTGGAACGCAGCTTTTTTGCACCTGGCACCATGCTGTCACTGGTCAGAACTGTGGGTGGCACCTGTCTCTTTCTGAGCAGGGAAGCACCGGGTGCTGGAAGGCTCAGAAGGTGGCTTTACCGGTCCTGAAAGCATGCGCCTGTCTCTTTTCATGCAGTTTTCTGACCTTCAGACGGAACGGACGGGGCGTGGCCATGTGCCATGCCACTGTCTTTTGGGACACAAATTGTATATGGACTTAAACGTTTAAGCCCGTGGGGCGTAAGTTTTGCTTTCGGACGCTGCGTGATGTCTTGTTTCTGAGCATACATGCCCCAAAGAATGGATGTGCTGTGGCAGCGGCCCACTGTTTTTCCCTGTTGACAAAGAACAGCAACCGATTCCATGTTGCGGCTGTAAAATGAGCCGGTCCTGCGGTTCCGGTATGAAAAGCATCCCATTCCGTCTTTCCCTCCCTCAAAAGCAGAAGCCACCTTATGGTCCGCCATGGAACAGCGGGAACAGTAAAATGACTGACTGAACCGGGATGGGGTAAAAAGTCCCATGGTTTACGTGGCAATTTATACAGCTGCGCGAGGTCCCATGTTGGCCCGTTACCTGTTCCATATCTGCCGGTTCTGAAAAATTCTTTCCAGAATCTTTCTGGCTGCCCGGTTCATATTATAACAGGTCACAGGTACACAGAAAAGGTAAGAACATTTGCCGGACAGTCAGAAGAGCGGTTGAAACAGGAGGGTGAAAAAAGAAGCTTGACAACATTTTTGAAGTCATGTAGAATAAAAACAAATGAGCAACCGGTTAACTCAACCAAAACAGACATGAATGGACGGTCATGAATCATGCCGTACAGTATTGCCGATATTGCGAAACGTGCTGGTGTTTCCACCACCACGGTTTCAAGGGTGATTAATCATATCTCAAAGGGCGTTGGTGACGCGACAAGAGACCGTGTCAATCAGGTGATTCAGGAACTGAATTACAGGCCCAATCTGCAGGCGAGAGGTATGTCAAAATCGCATAGTGGGATGATTGGCGTCATTATCCCGGATGTGGCACAGTTTTTCTATCCGCAGATTCTGCGGAGCATTGATGAAAGAATCCGAAAGAAAGGCTATTCCATGATGCTCTGTTCGTCCGGTGCGGACCCGGAACGGGAAAAGCAGCAGCTTCTGCGAATGGTTGACCATCGGGTGGAAGGCGTCATCCTGTGCAGCGGCACGGGTAATGAAGCTTTTCTCAGGACATACCGGACATACGGGGTACCATTCGTTCTGATTGGCAGAATGCCTGACGGGTCAGTTGCGGATGTATGTATCTCAGGGGACAATGAGGGAGGCATGTACAAGGCCACAAGCTACCTCCTTTCCCATGGACATAAAGATATCATTTGTCTTGAAGGAAGCAGGGACTTTTACGGGACCTGCATGAGGCAGAACGGGTTTGAAAAAGCTGTGATGGAACAGGCGGCGAAGGGGACCGTCCGGATGGGGGACTTTTCTGTCAGATTTGGTTTCGAAACAATGTCTGACATGCTTGAGCACCGCCATACGTTCACGGCCGTTGTGACAGGCAGCGACCTGATTGCCGTCGGAGCTGTCAGAGCGATGCGCCAGCATAACATAAGGATTCCGGATGATATGGAAGTCATAGGGTTTGACAATATGGAGCTGTGCCAGTATTTTGAACCCTTTCTGTCAAGCGTTGACAAGTCATATGAACGCATAGCCACAGAGGCTGCAGACGGCCTTATGGATATCATTGAAAGGAAACCGGTTCAGGAAACACATATTCTCATGGAAGCGGAATTGGTCCTGCGTGACACAACGCGCCCGGATGCATATTGAAAAGGGGATGAAACACTGATGAACGCCCGAAAGCAGAAATCACTTTTCAGACGGATCTGGGATTTCCGTGTGATTTATCTCATGCTGCTTCCGACTGTCCTGTATTTTGTTCTGTTCAAATGCCAGGCGGTATGGGGAATGAAACTTGCATTTTTCGATTACAGGCCAAGGGGCGAGGATGTCTTTGCCGGATGGAAGTATTTCCAGCAGGTTTTCTCTTCACCTACCTTTGGGACCATCATCTGGAATACAGTCAAAATCAACCTCATGAGGACCCTTCTCAATTGGTTCTTTCCCGTTGCTTTTGCCATCATGCAGCATGAGATCCAGCACAGGACCTTCCGCAAAACTGTGCAGGTCATATCTTATCTGCCCCACTTTCTGAGCTGGGTTGTGATTTATGGGATCTGGGCGAGTGCATTGCAGTATGGCGGCCTGCTGAACAATCTTTACGATCTGTTTGGCGCGGAGTACAAAAACCTGCTCCTGCGCTCAGACACCATTGTCGGCGTGATCGGCGGCTCGTCACTGTGGCGGAACATAGGATGGGATTCCATCATCTATCTCGCAGCGATCCTCGCCATTGACACGACGTTATATGATGCAGCCACAGTGGACGGCGCTTCCCGCTGGCAGATTGTAAGGCACATCATCCTGCCCGCGCTTGTTCCGACCATGGCCACCATTCTGATCCTCAATTGCGGTTACATCATGGATGCCGGGGTGGACCAGGTACTGGTCTTCCAGAACACAGCCGTGCAGAACCGGATCGAAGTCCTGGATACATATGTATACAGGGTTGGCCTGCTTCAGGGAAATTATTCCTTTGCTTCGGCAGCGGGGCTGTTCAAGAGCGCCGTCGGTCTGGTGTTTGTCGTTGCAGCAAGGACGGGATCCGGCAGATTGACCCGTTCGACAAATGTTTAAGCCGGAGGGGGAATGAAAGATGACAGTTCACGCCGCAAAGCACAGCGGACGCCGTATATCTTTGGGACGCCTGATCATTGGCTTCTTCATGGTGCTTCTCTGTCTGGTGATCCTGGTTCCTTTGCTCAATCTTGTAGCCAAGTCTCTGTGCGATCCCCTTCTCGTCAGCCACATGAACGGCTATCAGATCTGGCCTGAAAAGTTCTCAATTGTGCATTACCAGGTGATTCTGAGCACGGACTCGATCTGGAACGCGGTGGGGAATTCTCTGATCATCACACTGTGCGGGACGGCCCTGAGCGTTGTGCTCACGTGCTCAGCCGCATACGCGCTGACAAGACCTGGCCTCCCCGGGAAAAAGCTGCTGATGTTTTTCTTCCTGGCCATGATGGTGCTTTCGGCACCCATTCTTCAGTGGTACCTGGTCATGCGCGGCTATAAACTGATCAACAACCGGCTCTCCATGATCCTTTATGGCTGTGTGGATGTATATAACATGATCCTGCTCATGCGCTTTTTTGAGGAGACACCTCAGGCGATCCTTGAAGCGGCAAGAGTCGACGGTGCAGGGGACTGGACGTTGCTTTTCCGCATCTTTATTCCTCTGAACAAAGTGCCGATTATCACAATCATGCTGTTCTATATTGTCCCCAAATGGAACGAGTATTTTGCAAGCGGCGTATTCCTGCCTGCCCCTGAGGTCAGAGTACTGCAGTGCTATCTGAGGGAGTTTGTGGTCAACAACAACTCTGAGGCGCTCAACAAAGATATTTATGCCATGTTCAGGGACCTGAACCTTTCTGCGCTTCAGAATGCCACGATTGTGGTTTCCATTATCCCTTTGCTTTGCCTGTATCCGACGATTCTCAAGTATTTTACGAGCGGCGTGCTTACAGGCGGCGTCAAAGAATAAATTCGTTTTCACCCGTGCAGAATGCCGGGCGGTGAGTTCCGCGGCACCTTACGGCGTTCTGTGGGCAAACGGGATTTATAAAGCGGAAAAAGACAGGAGGAGAAAATATGAAAAAGTTTTTGTCTCTCACAGTTGCTCTTCTGATGATCTTCGGCCTTATGGGCACGGCCCTGGCTGCAGATGATGTGACGACCCTGAAAGTGCTTGTCCGCACGGGTGACCTGACGCCCTATGAGCCCGGTATTGCGGCACTGAACGAGAAACTGGCCCAGGCCGGGCTTAATGTCAAACTTGAATGGGCCGGACAGGCTTCATCAGGGTACCCGGATTTTGTCAACAATATGCTCCTGACGTGGGACGAGAACGAGATCTATGACCTCATCTATGTCCAGGGAACAGCCATTGATCCCAGTTTCCTGGGCGCACAGGGCCTTCTTGTCGACCTCAGTGCCATGGTGGAAGCATCTGCCAATGCCAAAACCATCTATGATGCGAACCCGATCCTGAAGGCACAGCTGGCGAGCTGCCCGTACCTCATGTGGCCCTCGCAGGTGAACAAAGTGCTTCAGTTCCGCACGGATGCACTGAAAGCATGCCCCAGCTATGAGGCTTTTCTGAGCAAACCGGATGCTGAGGCTTATGCAACGCTGTTTAATGAACTGGCAGCGCAGAGCTATGAAGGTGCGCTGACAACACAAGGCATCGATTATCTTTTTGATACAGGTGTTGACAGTGGCTTTGGCATCACATCAACCTGGCTCAAACAGGAGGATGGCTCCCTTGTCTACAGCCGGGTGAGTGACAATTTCCTTAAAGAGCTGCAATGGTGGCGTTCACTGTATGTTTCCGGGGCTTTGCATGCAAACTTTGCAACGGATAACTGGGAGAGCATGGAAAACGCCCTGTATACCGGCAAGGTTGCCGGCATAGCCATGAAAGGCGGCGCATACACAGTCTATTATGAGACGAACACAGTGGCTAACTTTGGTGAGGACGCCAGCCTGACCATTCTTCCGCCTATGGTATCGGCGGATGGGGAACAGCAGTACAAGATCACATCCAATAAGTTTGACAGGGGCTGGGTCATTTCCAGTACCTGCAAAAACCCGCAGCTGGCCTTTGATGTGCTGGATTTCATGCTCGGCGAGGAAGGCCGCAAGTTTGACCTTTTCGGCGTGGAAGGCACAGACTATACGCTCAATGAGGACGGGACATACAACCTGCTTGTCAACTCTTCTGAGACCAGCATCTACCGCATCTTTGACTCGGATGTCTTTGGAGGGATTGATGTGCAGGCCATCACCAGCGGTGTACCGTACTGGCCGGCCCCGAGCTTTGCTTCCTCAGAAATGACAGCAAAATACGGAAAAGCAGACAATGACTTTGTGATTCCTGAGGAATATGTCACGGCCTGGACAGCCTGTGAAAGCCTGTGGAAGGAATTTGCCACACAGTACATTCTCGGTGAGAAGACAGATGACGACTGGAAAACATTTGTGGACACATGGAACAGCTATGGCGGGGACAAAGTGACAGCCTATGCTGCGCAGACGGTCAAATGAACCATCCGGTGGGGCGGGCAGTGCCCGCCCCTCTTTACACATCAGGCATCTTTCATACACATCAGGCTGAAGGGACGGACCTGTATGCCCTGACACGGGCTGTATACAGAATGTGAGGTCTGAAAACTTCTTGAAAAGGGTGCAGCGTACATTGGATAAAGAACAGACAGTGACAGAGGATGGAGGTGGCATATGCTGACCCGGAAAGATTTGTGCAAGGACCGGGCTTTGCTGAGCGATAAGGCCCGGGGGGCGCTGTGCGGACTTGCCATAGGCGATTCTTTCGGAGATGCGGCCCGCAAGCCGGAGTACCAGCGTGATTATGGCATTACGACAGATTTCCATCTCGGGGAATCCTGGAGCACGGATGACACAGAATTTGCCCTCATGGTGGCCGAGACCATTCTGGAGGCTGGGGGGGATTTTACCGCACAGGATGTGGAACGGATGTGGCGCCGCCATGTTGTGGTGCAGGACGAGCTGAAGCGCGGCGGCGTCAGCGAGATGGACGCTGCGGCTAATCTCAGGAAAGGTATGCATGCCCCGCAGTCGGGCATGTTTGGCACACACACTTTTTCTGACGGGGCAGCCATGCGTTGCGGGCCGATTGGGATTTACTGTGCCGGGGATGCGGAAAAAGCTGCAGAACTGTGCCGTATTGATGCGGAAATCAGCCATTGCAGGGATGGAATCTGGGGCGCTCAGATGGTCGCTGCAGCCGTTGCGCTCGCCATGGTGGATACGCCATTTGAAACAATATTTGAAGAGGTTCTGAAACTGGCCCCGGAAGGGTCCTGGCTACGGGCTAAGATGGAAGAAGCCTATGCTATTGTGGATGAGGCGGGCCGCGAGATGACAGAGGCATGGATGCCGCTCCATGACAGGCTGTTCTGCTCCTACCGCGCGGCCGTTCCGGAGGCAATCCCCGAGGCATTCGGGTGCCTTCGCCTTGTGCACCATACTTTTAAAGGCGGGGTGCTGCTTGCCACGAATTTCGGGCGCGATGCGGATACGATCGGGGCCGTGGTGGGCTGTATTTTAGGGGCGAGATATGGCGCGTCTGCCATACCTTCTCATTGGCTTGAGCATACCCGGTACCCTTCAGGGACATGCCTGCAGTTTACAAAAGGCATTGATCTGTTTGAAAAGGCAGAAAGACTTGCCGGGCTTGTGCAGGGCTGAGGGAGGTGAAGACCGTGCGCCTTCCTGATGATTATCCTCAGCGCGTCTATGCGGGATGGCTGGGAAAAATGATAGGGATCCGCTTAGGGGCCGCTGTTGAAGGCTGGGAGTATGAACGGATCGCCCAGCTTTACGGTGAGTTGAAGACATATCCTGCAAGGTATATCAACTTCGCAGCAGATGATGACAGCAATGGACCGCTGTTTTTTATCCGTGCCCTGGAAGACAAACGGTCTGCTGAACTGACCGCACAGGACGTGGGAGAGGCTTTGCTCAATTATGCGCCATATGAACATGGCTTCTTCTGGTGGGGCGGATACGGTGTCTCGACAGAGCACACGGCCTATCTGAACCTGAGGAGAGGGATTCCTGCCCCCATGAGCGGGTCAGCGGACATGAACGGACTTACAGTTGCCGAACAGATCGGAGGACAGATTTTTATTGACTCCTGGGGGCTGGTTTCACCCGGGAACCCTGCCCAGGCAGCTGCCCTTTCGGAGAAGGCGGCTTCGGTCACCCATGACGGGAACGGTATATACGGCGGCATCTTTGTCGCCTGTGCCATTGCCTTGGCTTTTGTTGAAAAAGATGTGAGGCAAGTGATCGAGAAAGCCCTTGCCTATATTCCTTCAGACTGTGAGTACAGCAGGGCGGTCCGCGCTGTCCTGTCCTTTCATGACAGCCATCCTCATGCGCAGTGGAGGGACGCTTTCCGCTATGTCCATGATCATTGGGGGTACGACCGGTACCCCGGAGCGTGCCACATTATTCCCAACTGTGCGGTGATGATACTGGCTATGGTGTATGGCGACGGGGATTTTAGCCGCACACTTGAAATCTGCAACATGTGCGGCTGGGACACCGACTGCAATACGGGCAATGTAGGGACAATTATGGGCGTGCTGTGCGGGATCGGGGCCATAGATGAAGAAAAATGGATCCGGCCGATCAATGACCTGTGCATCCGGTCAGGTGTCATGGGAGAAATGAACATCACGGACATTCCTTCAGGCGCGGCTTATATGGCAAGGCTGGGTTATGAACTGGCAGGAGAGGCGGTACCGAAGGAATGGGAAGACATCCTCGGGGAAAGAATAAACGACTGCCACTTTGCCTTTCCCAAGAGCACACATGCTATGCGCATCAGGTCTGAAGGGCCATCGAACACCGCTTTTATCATCAACACGGACGAGGATGCCCATACCGGGAAACGCTGCCTGAAATTTTTTGCAACGCGTCTTCAGCCGGAACAGACCCTCTTTCTGTACAAAAAAACGTATTACTGGAAAGAAGACTTCAGTGATTCGCGCTATGACCCGGCTTTTTCCCCTGTTTTGTATCCTGGACAGGACGTATCAGGCTACCTCAGGGTCCCGGAATACGGGGACTCAACCTGGGGCTGCGCGTATGTCCGTGACACACGCAGTGACAGGACGATTTACGGCGGAAAGGTATGGCTGGAAAAAGGCGGGAGCTGGCAAAAGGTTTCAGTCAGGATCCCGGCTATGGAAGGCGGCCTGATTGACGAAGCCGGTTTCTGTGTGTGGGCACCAGAAATAAAACAGCCCAAAGGCTATCAACTGGTCCTTCTTGCAGATGACCTCCATTTTGGGGGCCAAGTGGATTATTCCCTGATTTTTGCAAAGGAAAAAACAGAAATCTGGAATGAACGGCACAGTGAGGTGACACAGATTACCCGCATGAAAGGACAGGCTGAACTGAGAGAGGGCTATCTGTACATCAGCTGTGAAGATGAGGGCGAGTGGTACACCGGTTCAAGCACATGGCAGGATTATGATGCAGCTTTCTTCATAGTCAGAAAAAAGGGCAGGTGTCAGGAAGTCCTTGTCCGTGTACAGGGCGCAAGACGGTGCTACGCCATAGGCTTTGATGGGGACCGTTTCAGGATCCGCAAAAATGACGGCGGGTACAGGACCCTTACCGACACGCTGTGCCCTGCCCGGCAGGGAGAAAAGGTGGAAATCAGGGTCAGTGTGAAAGGCAATGAGATCACGGCTTCTGTTCTCGGCCATGTGCTGAAGTTTAAGGATGAGGTTTTCCCGTATCTTCATGGTGCTGTTGGCCTTGCCGTACGGGATGGAAGCTGTGCAGCAATTGAAAAAATCCAGGTCAGGGGGAGGAACTGATGGAAAAACAAGGTCATTATGATGAGATTCCTGATCTCGGGGAAATCAGGAACGTGGTAAAAGGTGCGGAAGAACTGTGCGGTCTGCCTGCTTATTCCGTCACATGGAGCTGGAAAATGGGACAGAAAGCCTGCGAAATCAGGCTCGGAAGGGACTCAGATGCGGTGAAGGATACCCATCCCAGGATCCAGCAGGTACCCCGGGGCGCAGAGTTCCCCTTTCTCCAGTATTTGCCCACAGGGTACAAAGAAAACGGAAAGTGCCCGCTGATCCTATTTCTGCATGGAAAAGGGGAAAGAGGAAAATCTCTTGGGGCGCTTGAGAATTTTGGCCCCTATGCCTATATCCGGGACGGACATGAACTTCCCTTTGCTGTGATTGCCCCGCTTCTTGAAGCGGACAGGCACTGGGTTGAAGATGAGACAGGCAAGGATTCAGACCGGGAAATCAGCCGGCTTAGAAGGTTCATCCGTCAGATCCTGATGATGCATTCTTTTGACCCCGGGAGAATATATCTGACAGGTCTGAGCATGGGGGGAAGGGGTGCGTATAAACTGGCCTGCGCGATCCCGGACACATTTGCAGCCCTTGCGGTATGCTGCGGGAGGCCTTTTGCCCGGGAGGATATGACCGTCCCTCTGTATCCGCTTGAACAGATCCGGTACATACCGGTCTGGCTTTTCCATGGCCTTGAGGACAAAATTGTGGACCCGGCCCACACGCTTTCGGCCATGCGTACTTTGCTGGAACAGAATCCGGAACGAAATCTCCGTATGACGCTCTATCCCGGACAGGAACACGACAGTTACGAACAGGCTTTCCGGGAGCCCAGACTTTACGGCTGGCTGGAACAACAGAAAAGAGAGAGGGAGCATGCTTGAGAACACTGGTTTTTGGGTCTCTGAACATAGACCGGACCTATACCGTGGCACATATTTCACGGCCGGGTGAAACCATATCTGCCCGGAACATGGCGCTGTATTGCGGTGGAAAAGGGTTTAACCAGGCGATAGCGCTCAAGCGCGCAGGGTTAGACGTTTCCTTCGCAGGTGCCGTGGGACAGGACGGCCAGATGCTTCTTGACGCGCTTGACTTTAATGGCATCGACAGGTCCTGCGTAGAGATTTTCAGCGGTGAATCGACAGGGCACGCGGTGATCCAGGTCGATGAGAAAGGGCAAAACAGCATCCTGATCCTTGCCGGAACGAATGGGAGCATTACGGAGAAAAGGATCCGTGAGGTGCTTGAAGGCTTTTCGCAGGGCGATCTTCTGGTGGCCCAGAATGAAATTTCCCATGGGGACGTTCTTTTGCGCGAAGCAAAGGACCGAGGGCTCAGGATCGCTTTTAACCCTTCCCCCTATACGCCGGACATTCTTTCATGGGACCTGTCAACGGTGGATTACCTGCTCATCAACGAGACAGAAGGGGAAGGGATGACAGGGAGGAAGGATGCGGATACCGTTCTTTCCGACCTGCATGCACGCTATCCCGCCATGCGCATTGTCCTCACCCTTGGGAGCATGGGCAGCGTCTATATGGGGGAGGACGGGAGAAAGGCGCGGTGCGGGATCTATCCTGTCAGGACCGTTGATACGACGGCAGCCGGGGACACCTTCACGGGCTATTTTCTCAGCGCCATCGTGCGGCAGCATGCCGTGGAATCAGCTTTGAAAATGGCGTCAGTCGCAGCCGGGCTTGCGGTTTCACGCAAGGGCGCTGAACCCTCCATTCCCGGGATGGATGAAGTTGAATCAGCCCTTAACACGTTTTCTGATTAAATCAGCAGTTGCTGAAAAAGAAAAAGGTGAACATCCATGGTAACAACCATTTTGTCCCCCTGCGGCATTCTGGGCTACGGCTTTCCCCTGTCTTCCCTGAAAACGGCCATGGAACAGGATCCGGATGCCATCGTTGTGGATGCGGGCAGTACGGACGCAGGCCCCCATAAACTGGGTGCAGGTACGGCGATAGTCAGCAGGATGGCTGCCAAAAAGGACCTGACCTGTCTGATGGAGGCAGCAAGGTCCCACTGCATCCCCCTGCTGATCGGGTCTGCCGGGGGATCAGGGGCCAGAAAGCACACTTTATGGACGCTGGAGATCATCCGGGAAATTGCCGGGGAGATGGCATGGAAGCCAAAGACGGCTGTGATCTGGGCAGATATTCCAAAGGAAGCGGTCTGGGAGGCAAATTGCCGGGGCCAGCTTATAAAAATGTCGCCGAATGTGCCTGATATCACACAGGAGACACTGGACGAGACCAATGGGGTCGTGGCCCAGATGGGCGCTGAGCCCATTATGGATGTGCTCCGGGAAGGGCCTGACATTGTGGTGTGCGGACGGGCTTATGATCCTGCCCCTTTCGCAGCGGTAGGCATCCTGCGGGGACATGATCCGGCACTGTGCTACCATCTGGGGAAGATCCTTGAATGCGGGACGCTGTGCGCCGAACCAGGCACAGCCAAAGATGTCATGCTGGGCAGGCTCGATGACGATGGCTTCGAAGTCTGGGCCGCTGACCCTGAAAGAAAATGTACGCCGGTGTCTGTTGCGGCCCATACATTTTATGAGAAGGAGCATCCTTTTCTGCTCAGAGGCCCTGGTATCCTGCTGGACCTGCAGGAATGTTCGTATACCCAGGTCTCAGAGGGGCGCGTACGGGTAACGGGGAGCAGGATCTCTTCAGTGGACTATACGATAAAACTGGAGGGCGCCAGACGGGTAGCCTACAGGACATTCGTGCTTGCGGGGATCCGGGACCCTTTGCTGATTGCCCAGCTTGATGAGGTGGAAAAAGCGGTTGTATCTTCGGTCCAGGCGTATTATGAGGATATTCCGAAGGAAAGTTATACCATCCGTTTTGTGCATTATGGTCTTGACGGGGTGATGGGTGAACTGGAGAGGGACCGCACGCTCCCCCATGAGATCGGTCTGATGTTTGAAGTCATTGCAGATACCCAGGAAAAGGCGGATGCGATCTGTGCAACGACAAGGTCAGCCTATCTGCATCACGGCTACCCCGGCAGAAAGTCAACGGCAGGGAACCTGGCGTTTCCTTTTGCGCCAAGCGACATCTCATTTGGACCTGTCTATGTTTTTTCAGTTTATCACCTGATGTGCGTAAGCGATCCGAAGGCTTTCTTCCCAGTGACATGGGAGACGTGGTAAAACGGGGAAAGGCGGGATGGAAACGTGAAACTTTACGAACTGGCTCATGTCCTGCGTTCGAAAAACAGCGGACCTTTTGAGATAACCCTCGATATTCTTTTTGACGATCCCCTGACCTATCAGAAAGTGAAACAGAGCGGATGTGTGACAAGGGAAACCATTGCCGAACGTTACCACATTCCTGTGGAAGCCATCACGGATTTTGCAGAGTACGACCCGGGCCTGGGCATCAAAATCACTTTCCTGCGGTCCGTATCGTCAGGGACCGTCGGGGACAGGGACGTTTACGGTGCCCAGCAGCATGCCCCTCTTATGGATATTGAGATACCATGGCCATGACACAAAAAAACCCGGATGATCCGGGTTTTTATTCATGGGACGAACCTGTCACAGATGTTTGACACGCAGTGCGCGGATGGCATTGAGGACAGCAAGGACCATAACGCCCACATCGGCAAATATGGCCAGCCACATGCTTGCCAGTCCCAGTGCGCCCAGCACAAGGCAGATAAACTTGATGGCGATGGCAAAAATGATGTTTTCATAAGCAATACGGAGGCACTTTCTGGAGATCCGGATGGCCTTGGCGATTTTGAGGGGATCGTCGTCCATAAGGACAATATCTGCTGCTTCAATCGCAGCGTCCGAACCCAGGGCACCCATAGCAATCCCTACATCTGCCCGGGAAAGGACCGGGGCATCGTTAATGCCGTCACCAACAAAGGCGAGGGTTGTGCCATGCGGTTTGGAACGGAGCAGGGCTTCAAGCTTTTCCACTTTATCAGCGGGCAGGAGCTCTGCGAAGACATCTGAGATCCCGACTTCCTGGGCCACAGCCTGTGCGGTTTCTTTTCTGTCACCGGTCAGCATCACGGTGCTGTCGACCCCGAGCTCCTTCAGCTCCTGTATGGCCTGTGAGGCATGGGGCTTGATCTTGTCCGCGATAAGAATATGCCCGCAGTACACATGGTCGACTGCAATGTGGACAACTGTCCCCACAGATGAGCAGGGCTGTACGCTCAGTCCCATGCTCTGCATGAACCGCTCATTGCCCACAGCGATCTGCCTGCCATCGACGGTGGCACGCACGCCGTAGCCGCTGATTTCTTCCACGTCACTGATTCTGCCCGGATCGGGTTCCTTTTCATAGGCCCTTCGCAGGCTCAGGGCGATAGGATGGGTGGAGAATGCTTCTGCACATGCGGCATATTCCAGAAGTTCATCTTCGGGAAGAGCAGCGTGATGAATTCCGGCCACTTCAAAGACCCCCTGGGTCATGGTGCCGGTTTTATCCATGACAAGTGTATGGACACGGGAAAGTTCCTCGAAATAATTGGACCCCTTGACGAGGACGCCGGCCCGGCTGGCTCCGCCAATACCGGCAAAAAAAGTGAGAGGAATCGAAATGACAAGTGCGCAGGGACAGGAGATGACAAGGAAGGTAAGGGCCCTCATGATCCAGTCGCCCCACTGTGCGTCAAGTCCTGTGAGCAGTCGGATCACAGGAGGAATGAAAGCCAGGGCCATGGCAGCGTAGCAGACAGCGGGTGTATAGATGCGCGCGAAACGGGTAATAAATGCTTCCTGCCGGGACTTGCGCGAACTGGCGTTTTCTACAAGGTCCAGGATCTTGGAGGCTGTGGATTCGCCAAAACAGCGTGTTGTCCGGATACGCAGCGTGCCGGTCTGGTTGATGCACCCGGAGATGACCGATTCATCTTCCCTGACAGTGCGTGGCACACTCTCGCCTGTCAGCGCTGAAGTATCAAGTGTGGAATGACCTGAGATGACAATCCCGTCGATCGGGATTTTTTCACCGGCGCTGACGACAATGACAGAGCCTGTTTCAACCTCGTCGGGATCGACTTTCTCCACACTTCCGTCATCATGTTCAAGATTGGCATAGTCGGGCCGGATATCCATGAGGGCAGAAATGTTTCGTCTGCTTTTGCCCACAGCCACGCTCTGGAAGAGCTCGCCGACCTGGTAAAAGAGCATGACCGCCGCGCCTTCAGCATAATCCCCGGTGCGCATACGGCCAAGAACAATGGCGCCAAGACTTGCAACGGCCATGAGGAAGTTCTCATCAAAAGGCTGGCGGTTGCGGATGCCTTTGAAGGCCTTGAGCAGGATATCGTAGCCTACAATAAGGTAGGGAACGAGATAGAGGACCATTTTGAGCCAGCCGCTGTACAGACCGTCTATGGGAAGCAGGTACAGGACCAGCATGCATGCGGCGGCAATAAGAATCCGGATCAGGACTTTCTTTTGTTTTTTGTTCATAACTATCCTCTTTTCCGGGCCTTTGGGCAGAATTACAGGAAGATCTCACAATCATCTTCGACACGCTTGCAGTTGCGCGCCACATTTTCCATGACTGAAGGGACATCTGCGCCTTCCTCAAAGGTGACGATCATTTTAAGCGTCATAAAATTCACGGTGCAGTCCGATACACCCGGCGTTTTTTTTGCGGCGTCCTCCATTTTTGCGGCACAATTGGCACAATCCACATCAATCTTATATGTTTTCTTCACAGGAAAGCCTCCAGTCACTCAGTTATGAACATATGAACAATCGTTCATATGATGATGAGAGTATAGCGGAAAACACTGTACCTGTCAATGGGAAATACTCAAGAATTATCAGGACGCTGATGTGTCCTTTCTTTTTGCGGCTTCCAGCCTGGAATAGACACAGCCGCAGTAGTCCTGACGGTAAAGACCGTAAGTCTCGGACATGCGGATGGAACGGAGATATCCATCTGCTTTTTTGAAATCGGAATAGAGATAGGGGACGCCGTATTGGGAAGCAAGTTCGCCGCCGATGGTGTTCAGTTTATCGGCGTTTTTGAGCGGTGAGATGGAAAGTGTTGTGGTAAAGAAAGCATAACCGTCTTTTTTGGCTTTCTGCGCCGTCTTTTCGAGCCGCAGACGGTAGCATTTTTCACAGCGCACGCCGCCTTCGGGAACATCTTCGAGCCCTCTGGCGATCCTGTAGAATGTTTCAGGGTCATAGTCAGCGATGACCACATCAGGAGATCCTTCAAGGGGCATCTCATGGACAAGCCGGAACAGTTCCTTCCCGCGGTGCACATATTCTTCGGCAGGTGAGATGTTGGGGTTGTAATAAAAACAGGTCACATCAAAATGCGCGCACAATTCTTCCAGACATCCCGAAGAACATGGTGCGCAGCACACATGCAAAAGAAGACGGGGCCTGCCCTGCAAAGAAGATATGGTACTTAACATCTCTTTGCGCCAGTTGATTCTGTTCAAAGATTTTCATCTCCCTATGGAATACTCCTTGTAACTTTTTCGATTTTTTCTGTGCAATTCCTGCCGGCGCAGTCAGAATGGGTTGGTGCACATTGCTTTTTTTCATGATTCTGATATCATACGCTCTGTATTTATTTTTCTTTATTGGCTGCACGATGTATTTTTTACGCAGCAGACAGGAGTATGATGCTATGCAGGAAACCAGCAGTGTAAAGAAAATCACCCGGTTTGAGGATTCTCCTGAGTTCCAGGCGTTTCTGGAAAGACATCAGGAGATGGTTGAGGCAACAGACAACCATGACCCCTATTTTGCTGTTCATGATTCTCCACTGACGGACACGTCCATCATGGGCGGCAGGCGCGTTCTGAATTTCGGCTCCTACAACTATGTCGGCATGTCCGGACGGAAGGAAGTTTCAGAAGCAGCCAAAGAAGCCATTGACCTGTATGGGACATCCGCAAGCGGGAGCCGTCTGCTTGCCGGAGAAAAGACCCTGACACAGACACTGGAAAAGGAACTGGCAGCATGGAAACACACGGAGGACTGTCTGGTGCTGGTTTCCGGTTTTGGAACCAACCAGACCTTTGTGGGGAATTTTTGCGGGGAAGGCGATCTCATTGTCTATGACTCCCTTGCCCATAATTCGATCTGGCAGGGGTGCCAGATGAGCCGGGCAACCTGCCGCCCGTTTCCCCATAACGACGCCGCTGCCCTTGACAGGATTCTCTCCACGCGCCGGGACAAGTTTGGTAAGGTGCTAATTATCATTGAGGGCGCCTATTCCATGGACGGCGATATCTCAGACGTTCCTGCTATGGTGGCCATCAAGAAAAAATACGGCTGCTTCCTCATGGTGGACGAAGCGCATTCCTCCTGTGTGCTCGGTGAGACGGGCGGCGGTGTGGATGAGTACTTCCATCTTCAGCCGGACGATATCGACATCAAGATGGGTACCCTCTCCAAAGGACTTGGTGCCTGCGGCGGGTACCTGTGCGGCCCGAGGAGCATCATAGAGTATATGCGCTACTCGCTGCCCGGTTTTGTCTTTTCTGTCGGCATTTCGCCTGCGCTCGCCGCTGCAGCCCTGACAGCATGCAGGCTTTTACAGCAGGACCCGAGCATCATGAAGCGGATGCACCATAATATTGCCTTTTTTAAGCAGCAGGCAAAGGCGCGCAAGCTGAACATCTGCCTTGCCGGAGAAACCGCTGTCTTTCCTGTGCTCATAGGAAATGATCTTGCTGCGTACAGACTCTCCAATGCGCTGATTGAGAAGGGCATATTTGTACCGCCGGCAGTGTTCCCCGCTGTTCCAAGGGACCAGGCGAGACTGCGCTTCTGCGTGATATCTGAGCACACAGATGAAGAAATTGTCAAAGCACTGGATTGTCTTGTTGAAACAGCCAAAGAACTCGGTATTACACTTCCTGAATAAAAAACAGGGCAGAGCAAAAGTGCCATCCGGACTGCCGGATGGCACTTTGAGAAAGGAAACATATGCAGAACTACCTTTTTGTTCATTTCAGAGAGCGGACAACACCGGACGGGGAACAGGTTTACTTTGCACTGAGCAGGGACGGGTTCCACTGGGAGAGCGTCAATGAGGGCAGACCTGTCCTTTGGGCATATTATGGGGACAAAGGTGTCCGGGATATGACGATTGTCCGCAATGCAAGGGATGGAAGATTCCATATTTTCGCGACGGACCTGAGCCTGTCCTACGGGATGAGGAACCAGTACCACGGGTCATGGGACGCGATTGCTGAGCATGGGAGCCAGTGTCTTGCCCACTGGTCATCTCCGGACCTTGTCAACTGGTCGGACGAAGAAATGATTTCCTTTGAGGGACATGGATTTGGCTGCCTGTGGGCCCCGGATGTTCTATGGGACAGCGAAAACAATGAATATGTGCTGCACTGGTCCTCCAGCCTTGCTGAAAATCCCCTCGGACCTAAAGCAATCTACTGCGCGAGGACAAGGGATTTCGAAAACTGGTCGGAACCTGAGCTGTTTTACCGTAAAGCGGACAGCGGGGTAATCGATTCAGCGGCATACAGGGAGAATGGGAAATACTATCTTTTCCTCAAGAGTGAAAAAAACCCCCAGACTATGATCCTGGAAACGGCAGAGCATGCCAATGGCCCATGGAAAAGGATAGAAAATTTTACTAAGGCTCTGCAGGGAGCGATCTGTGAAGGAAAATATGAAGCCCCGACTGCGGTACGGCTGGAAGACGGCAGGTGGTGCCTGTTTTTGGACTATTATGGTGTGCCGGGTGCAGGACAGGGATATATCCCATTTATTGCTGACAGTCTCGAATCAGGAGAGTTCAGGCGAGCGGATATGGAATTTTCCTTCCCTTACGGTTTTAAACACGGGACGATACTGACCATAACGCCACAGGAATATGACCGGATTGCCGGACATGTCTGGAAAGTGGACTGAGTTTACCATGTGACATCCTCAAAGAAGATAATCTTTGTTTCTGTGGCATACTGCAGGCTTTTTGCAGTCCCTCCGGCTCCGCTGAGCAGTTCCCAGCAGGAAGAGAATCCGTCTTCTGACAGGGCCGGATAGAGCGCTTCGGAACAGACAAGAGCAAATTGTGTCCTGCCAAGTTCCCTGCAGGATGTGAAATACTCTCTGACTTCATGAAGCGTACTGACTGAGCGGAAATGAGAGAGATAAGTGATATCACTGAAGGTGTACCGGCTGCCTGATACGGTGTACCGGTAGGTGTTCACCCCGGCTCTTGCCAGGGACCGGAAAAGTATTTCCTCAGGAACATGGTCGAGCCAGACGGCAAAGGATTCCGGACGGTCCCCGCAGACGGACAAAAGCCCCTGCATCAGTTCTTCATCGCCTGCAGCGCGGAGCAGGTGTTCCAGATAAGAGACGTGCATGAAATGGATCTGATTGCCCTGTCTGGCGTATTCAAAAGAGACCGGGAAACAGACAGGGGCCTGGGTAAGGAGTTCTGAAAGGCCTGAAGCACCGCTTGTGAGAAGGGTGTCCCCATCCTCGCCGGGCACAGTCAGCCAGAAATCTTTTGTGCCTGCGTTTTTATAGGATTCAATTGCCCCGAGTATGTCCGTTCCGGAGAAACAGACAGTGAGAGGGGACACATAGCTTATGTGATAAAAGCACACGGCGCCCGGATTGGAGACATACCGGAAGTGTGAGGCGCCATAACTGTAGAGCTGTAAGATCAGCGGCTCTATCAGGTCCTGTATATGATCTGACACGAAGGCAACCTGTGACGGTGCGGAAAGGAGCACTGTCCAAGGGTCCGCAGGCAGCGAAGGGAGCGCATATTCTTCAATGCCCTGGCGGTATGTCTGTGCTGTTTCCCTGGCAAGACTGACAGGGAGGAGGGACGTATCCAGAACATGCGTCCAGGAAAGGCGCTCATAGCCTATGTTATAGTAAAGGTATGTGGCGTCTCCTGCATCTGTATCGTCCCACGTGCAATCCACACAGAGCCAATCACCCCCGATACAGACAAGGTTCCAGGCGTGTCCATCCTGGGTGCGGAACCGCGGCTCTACCATGCCATCCGCATGAGACCAGCCTGATACCCTGTGACAGTCTATATCTGCAAGGCTGCAGAGAAGACAGAAGGCATCTGCATAGCCGTCGCAATTGGCCAGCCCCAGGGTAAAAGGCCCCAGACAGCAGTCATCCTCGTTGCCATCCATACCATCGTCAGCATAGGCTGTCATTCGGCACAGCTCGTCATGGAGGTACTTTTCCCGGGCAAGGATATCTCCCTGGGCGTTCTGACAGACGATCAAGGCGCTGCGCAGAGCAAGCATTTCATTTTGCGTGAGCATGTTAAGCTGACCTGACCGGAAAGCCTGAAAGATACGCTTGCTCTCGTAGTATTCAACATCCTCAAAGGATATCGTACCGGAGGGGAAAATACGGTATTTGTAGGATGAGATCCCGCAGTACCCCAGAAGCGCATGGAGTGCCGGGGTATCCTGAAGAACCGATGACGCAACACCGGGGGAGCATGTGAGCGCAAAAGCATCCGGACAATTCCCGACAGCAGCTTCGAGTGCCTGGCCAAACTGAACTTTATCTGAAATAAGCTGTCCTTCTCCTTCTGCGCACACGGTCAGACTCAGGAAAATGCACAGGAAGAGGGTAAGTCGGTACAAACTGAATCACCTCCTGGAAACGCGGCCCATATCATAGGGCGCGGGACAGATGCCGGGATGTGGGGCACTTCATCAGACAGAAAAAAGACAGAAGGCGTATAAATGACAATTTGTGAGATCAGTGTGCAGCGTTTTGGCTGTATGCGTTTTGAACTCTTTCCGGAAAAAGCGCGGCGGACCGTTGCATCTTTTGCAGCCTGTGCAAACAGTGGCTTTTATGATGGCCTTGGAATCTGCCGTATTGTTGAAGGATATGTGTTTCAGGCGGGGTCCGCGGACAATGATATCATGACAGATTCTGATTTCCACCTTTTTGGTGAGTTCAGTGAAAACGGAGTGGACACTGGGCTCGACCACAGGCGCGGCGCCATTTCCATGGCAAGGGACGAGGGGTACAATACAGCCGGGACGCAGTTTTTTGTCTGCCACAAAGACGCGCACCAGCTCGACGGGCGATATGCGTCATTTGGCTATATGCTCGACGGCTTTGAGGTGCTGGATGCGATATGTGCTCTTCCAACTTCCGGAAGGGCCACATGGAACAAGCCCCTGGAAATGCCGGTGATCGCCTCCATCCGTGTGACAGGAACTTCAGCGCTTCCTGTGCCGGAAAGACTTCCGTAAAAAAAACATCCCGGAAATGGCTCCGGGATGTTTTGCTGTCAGCGTGTGACAACATCCACATCAACATTGAAGATCTTGGCAATCTTAAGAATCGTGTCAATATGGCGCCCAACACCGGCTGCGAAATGATGGGTCGGGCCGCATTCGCTCCAGCGGTTGACAAACTCGCGGGCACCGCAGGTAAAGCGGGTGCGCATGTTTGTATCGCCGAAGGAAAGGATTTTACCCTCTTCATTCACGCCTTCTGCTGCGACAAACTTGAATTTGCCGTTGCTGTCCTGGGTGATGGCCAGATACGTCACGGGGCCAGTGTAAGGATAGAACTGGGTGAGGTACCCGCCGCCTGTTTTGCCGTGGAAAACCTTGACGATCTTCATCGTAGGCTTCTTATCAGAAATATCAGCGTCACCTGATCCGCTGTGTCCGATGATGGCGATGTCTTCATTGAAATCAATGGAATACATTTCGGAAAGCTGGCCGGTTCCGGAGATAGTCTTCATCATGCTCATTGCCATAGCGACTTTCATATCGCCTTCGACGGCACAGGCTGTACCCTGCTTGATCAGCATAGAAAACGCAGGAATCAGCATGCTGTCCAGAACGCCGGCCTGGCCCTGGGCAAAGCCGTCATAATGGGAAGCGATGAGGCCCAGCTTTTCGTCTTTGACCCACTGCTCGAAGGCCACGACATATTTGGCCATCTCCCAGACCTCTTCAATGCTTCCGCCGCCCTCGATATCAAATGTGTCAAGGATGTCCTGGGCCTTGGCACGGATCGCGTTTTCATCGGTGATATGGTCGGCGATTACCCACATTTTTTCCCAATCGAACTGCTTGGTATACAAGTGCATCCGACGGTAAAGGTTGGACTCGTCAATGTACAGGTCCATCATGCCGGGATAAGGACGGCCGATCTGGGCGATGTTGGTGTCGCGGAAACGGCGGCGCACCTGAGCAGCCAGGCACCAGTCAGCGATTTCCTTTTCAACCTGAGGGTCCCCGCCTTCGACAACGCCTGTAATGACTGCGTGGCGTTTGCCGAAACGTTCAAGATCAGCCACCATTTCGCCCACGGCTCCGCAAGCGTAGCCCTCGCCAAGCCAGGAAG
>CAMNGW010000015.1 GCA_946538615.1 uncultured Clostridia bacterium | reverse complement strand
GAACAACAAGCCAAAGAAGCCTCAGAGCAAGTTTTGGAGTACAAATCAGCCCTGAATTTTAAAGGCAGAAAGGTTAAAGCCTATGTCATGGTGTTTACCGGACCTGATTGTGTCTGCTGCAGGGGCCCGGCCTGTTTCTGTAAGGAAGCGGTCAGTTGTAGCGTCCGTCGAGCTCGACTGTGGAGACGGTCATGTTATTGACAGAGATGGTGTACATCTGATGGATATCCCCGGCCTCGCCCTCGAAGGGGGTGTCAAAGCGGTAGATGGAACCGGGATAGGCATGGATGGGAGTGGAGAGGAAGACAACTTTTCCATAGCCATCTGTGATCTTCACGCTGATTTCCTTTTCTGAATCAGACTGGTTCTTCAGGATGAAATACAGATGATGGATGTTGCGCTTGTCATAGTACTTGTTGTTTTTTAAGGGTGTGGGGTACTTGTTCATCCGGCCGTCCGGATATTTGGCGAGGAAACCGTACTGGACAAGGGCGAAAGGAGATTCCGGCTGCTTCTGTTCCGGCTGTATGCTCCCTTTGTTGAGGCGGAGGGACATCTTGCCGATTTCCGTCCCGTCCAGGACCACTTTGTGAAAGCCGGAGATGTCCCCGGCCGGGCTGCTTACCGGGAAGCAGGTGACCGTCCCATTGACGGATACCGTCGTGTCCTTTTTCTGGAACAGCGTCTGGCCGTTCGCGGTAACGACATAAAGGTCAGCAACCTCGTCTTTGCCGGTTCTGGAACGTGTCTGGATATAGACGCCGCGGATAGGGGATTTGGAAGGGAAGAGCACCTGGTTCGGGTTCTCCTTCATAAGCGGGCCGGTCTCGGTGTTGGAATAAAAGCCGAAATCCACAAGCTCGAACCGGGGGCCGGGGGCTGGTTCCCGGGCCGGGGTGGACGTTGGCGGATTCGGTTTCCAGGGAAAAATCCCTCCTTTGCCTCCCTTTTTGGTGGCTTTTTCCAGGAGCTTCTCGAGCTCCTGTACCTTATTTTCCAGCGCTTCCTTTTCCCGGACGGCCTCACTGGCCTTCCTGGACTCGCTGTTAAAGCTGGTCTGCAATTCGTTGACCTTTTTTTCCAGTGCTTCCTTTTCCCGGGCGGCTTCTTCCAGCTTCCGGGCCCCGTCGTCGAGGCGGGTTTTCAGGCCGGTCAGCTGCTTTTTCAGCTCATTCCTTTCTGATGTGACCTTCTCAAGGTCCCCGGACTTTTCCTTTTCTGCTTCCAGGAGGAACTGGAGGTCCGAGACTTTCTGCTGCAGCGCGCTGTTTTCCCCGTGCAGTCCCGGAATTGTCTGGGTCACCGCTTTCTCCTTCTCAAGGGCATCCTGAAGGACGTCAATCTGTTTTCTGAGTCCTTCGGCCTCTTCCGTGAGGCCCTGTTGACCCTGCAGCCTGGCTTTCTGCGCATCAAGGTCCCTCTGCAGCGCTTCAGCCTCTTTCTGAAGGACTGCATTCTCCCTCTGTTTTTCCTGCGCGGTCAGGGAGCTTTCCTCAAGCTGCTTCATGAGCCTGGCCTGCTCAGCTTTGAGCTTTTCCTTCTCCTTCTCAAGGGACGTGCGCAGCTGTTTTTCCTCTGTCCAGCGCTGGAACGAATCGGACACCTGCTCAAGGTAGACCGTCACCTTTGACTCGGCGCTGGCCAGTTTCTGCTCAGCCTGCTTGCGCAGATCGTTCAGGATCTGGTTGTCGCTCAGCAGCTTTTCAGCTTCTTTGGTGCGCTCATCCAGCTGCGCCTTGACGGCCGTGATTTCCTTCTGCAGGTCCTCCAGCCTCTTCTGGTCCTTGCGGTAGCGGTCCCTGGAATCCGGGATCTGCAGCTGCTTTTCAATCTGGTTGGCTGTGAGCTGGTAGAAGCTTTCGCGGTCCTGCTCAAAGTCGATGCACTGGATCCTGTGCTCCAGTATCGTGCTTGGGAAAGAGGTTGCCTTCATCCCCAGGGAACTGCGGTAGACCGGAATCACCCGCCTTTTGAGCTGTTCGCGGTCAATGAGGCGCAGGAACCTTTCATATTCGCTCTTGACCCATGTGGTGTCCAGGTAGTCGGCACGGCTGCACAGAAGGAGCATCACGCGGGAGGTGGACAGGGCGTTGGCAATGCCCGCCGCGTAGGAGGCGCCAGAAAGACCGTAGAGGGCTTCCGGCGCGTAAAAAACATTCAGGTCCTTGGGCAGCTTGCTCTTCAGTCCCTGGTACACTTCCCTCACCCAGTCCTTGTCGACGGAGGGCACGGATGTGCCGTCTGTGAGCCGCTCTGTCTCTTTGTAGCACAGGTAGACGTCCCACTGCGTCCCGTCGCGGGCGAGGAGCTCGATCTCCTCCTGGCACCTGTCGATATAAGCGGCATCCTGCTCGTACTGCTTTCTGTCAGCAGGCGTGAGGTTCTGCTTCATCAGCTCGGTGTAATAGGGATGGCTCTGCACGCGCGTCATATTGCGGATATGGCAGATCAGGTAGCGTTTGTTGGTGCCGTCCTCACAGACAATCTGCACACCGTAGGTGGCCTTGATCATCCCCCACAGGGCCCTGGTGTTGTCAGGGGCGGTCTGCAGGACAGACTTGTAGCGCTCTATGGCGTCTTCAAAGCGCATTTCATTGCACAGACGGTCGCCCTCGTCAAGGGTGAGACTGCTGGTGGAAGCGCTTGTGCTCCACCAGATGTCCCCCCGGCAGTACTTGCATTTGACCTGGTTCACGCCTTGTTCGAAAACCAGCTGCACGCAGCAGTTCGGGCAGAGTTTGGTGCGGATTCCCATACCTACAGCTCCTTTATATATCAGGTAAAGCGTTTAACGACACGGACAGTGCGGGACGGATAAAACAGGAAGAATTCACATCGGGACGGATCAGCTTCCCGCTGACGTCGACAGCGGGAGCCCGGCTCGTATCGGTGCATGCTGTCCTCAGCCACCATCTGCAGAAACTGTCCCTGGACACGTTCGGGGAAAGGGGTCCGGCTTTTCTTGCGCTTTCGGGGCTGAGAGCGGCCATGACCTCATCTTCGCTGAGCAGGAAAACACTGTCGGAGACCTTGTTCTGTGCGCCATGGGGATCGCGTGAATCGTGCTGGACCTCCTGGATGTTTTTGCGCTCAGACGGGCTGAAGGCCTGGTAATAGAAAGTCTGCCTGAGCCATTTGCGCACATCGCTGTTTTCCCAGGATACCGCCATCCATTTTTCATGGTAGGGCATGGTCCAGACCACATCGCGGGACAGAAGGAGGGCGCTGTTCCCGCTGACGGAGAGGATGTACCAGGAAAGGGTGGTTTTCTGGAAGAACCCGAAGGGCACGCATTTGCCCACATACTGCTTCGGTGCATTTTCCGCTTTGCCCTTCCACGCACTCAGTTCATTGAGCAGTCTGCTGTTTTCCTGCTGCAGACGGATATTTTCCTGCCTGGTCTGCTGCACCTTTTCCTGCAGCTGGGTCTGCGCGGCTTCAAGCTGAAGGAAGGAAGTCTGGACCGTGGCCATGTCAAGACCGGCCGGTGCCGCCGGGGTCCTTAGCTTTTTAAGGAGCCCGGTATTTTCTGCCTCAAGGGCGGAAAGGTCAGACTTCAGGCGCTCCGTTTCCCTCTCCCGCTCCGAGAGCTGTCCCCGGAGGTTCTTCAGGTCCTCTGAAGTCTTCTGGTACTGCTGCTTCAGGAAGCCGATGGTCCCTTCCGTATTGACGCGCTCCGCCTCCAGCTTCCGGTTGTGCGCGGCAAGCAGGTCGCGCTCCCTTGTGAGGACGGAAACGGCTGCCTCAGGGTCCCTGCTGCGCTTTCTGGCGGCATCCAGTTCAGCCTGAAGATCGCGGCACTGCCGGGCAAGGTGCTCCTTCTCTTCAGTAAGCTTCCGAAAGGCTTCAGGGTCTGCCGCTTTTTTCCTGGCGGCATCCAGTTCAGCCTGAAGGCTGCGGCACTGCCGGGCCAGTTGTTCTTTCTCCTCACTGAGCTTCCGGAAGGCTCCGGGGTCCGCTGCCTTTACCCGCATCTCTTCGAGTTCTTTTTGTGCACCGGCAAGCTTTACCCTGAGAAGGGCGAGCTGGTCCTCAAGTTCCTCGCGGTGCGCTTCCTCCAGCTTCCATTCCTTCCAGTAGTGGTCGAGCTGGTCCTGCATGGTCTCCAGCTTCAGCTCCAGCTTTTTCCTCTCGCGCTCATCGCTCTCGCGCTGTCCGCGGATCTCATGGAGCGTCTCTTCCTTCTGGTCAAGGGCCGAGAGCAGACTGGTTTTCTCAGCTGTCAGCGTCTGAAAGGCGTCCTTCAGCTTTTCGTGCTCCTCCCTCAGCTGCGAGAGCTGCTTTTCAAAAGGGGGACGGCGGTAAGGGTCAGAAGGGTCGGGGACGCTGAGCTGCCGGAGAACCTGGTCGGCGGTCTGCTGGTAAAAGGTGGTGGGGTCCGCGTCGAAATCCACAATCTGGGTGTGCAGCGCGAGCAGGGAGCGGGGGAACTGCTCTGGCCCCATGCCGGAGGTTGAACGGCAAACCGGTATCAGGCGGCGCTTGCGCTTTTCGCCGGTGATGTAATGCAGGAACTGTTCCCACTCATTTTTGACCCATGTGGTCTCAAGGTAGCCCGGCTGGCTGCACAGGAGGACCATGACGCGGGAGGTGGACAGGGCATAGGCGATCCCTGCCGCATAGGAGGCGCCGGCCTGGCCGTAGAGGGACTCGGGGGCGTAGAAGATAGAGACGTCCCGGGGCAGCAGGGCCCTGAGACGGGTATAGACTTCTTTGGCCCATCCGTGGTCAGAGGACTCCCCGGTGCGGTCGAGGCCGCTCTCTTTGTAGCACAGGTACACATCGTACTGCGTGCCATGCGAGGCAAGGGCGGAGATGGCGTTCTGCTTGTCCTGAATAAAGGCGGCATCGGCCTCAAGCTGTTCTTTTTCCTGGCCGTGGACAAGGCTTAAGAGGCGACGGTAAACCGGGAGGGAATAGATCTCCTCCCGGTTGCGCTTATGGCAGATGACAAAGCGGTCACCCGTCCTGTCTTCGCAGACAATTTCAACGCCGTAGCTGGCTTTGAGGAGCCCCCACATGGCACGGACAGAGTCCGGGGAGGCAAGGAGGACCTGTTCGTAGAGCGCTCTGGCCTCCCGGAAATGGAGCTGGTTGCACAACCTGTCGGCCTGTTCAAGGACGGCAGAATCCGGCCTGTCAAAGACGGACAGGGGGATATCCCGCCGGCAGAAGCGGCACCGGACCTTGTCTCTGCCTTCGGGAAAGACGAGGTCCGCACAGCAGTTCGGGCAAGTTCTGAGCATTTCCGGGCTGCCTCCTTACGCTTTACATCTTCTCTTCTTCCTGCTGGATCTTTTTCAGTTCGATGCGCACCATGCTCTCGTCCCTTGCGCGGGTGATGGTCAGCTGGTCCTGGTACTTGCGCAGCTTCTCATCCATGTCCGTGGACGCGATGGTGCCGGCAATCTGCTGGTGCTTGAGGAGCAGGGCGCTCTTTTCCATGGGCTTGACGTACACAGTGAGGTTTTTGACAGCGAGCCCGCGCCCGGCCATGATTCCGTCAGGTTCGTTGATAAAGCGGCCCACGGTCTGCTGCATATAGGGAAGGAAACGTGTCACATCCTCCACGGAAGCCCCCACATCGTTGATCATCTTCTGGACCAGCTCCTGGAAGACCGCGTTGAGCTGTCTGCCGATGTCCCTTCCCAGTTCCTGCTCGACGCTGGATACATCTGTCTGCTGGGCGGCCCAGCGGTTGCCTTCCGCTGTAAGCAGCAGCTTTGTGCGGTCAGTGAGGCGGATCTGGCCGGACCCGGAGAGGATGATGTCCATGGAAAGTTCCGGATGGTCCTTTTCATGGATGCGCACGGGCATGGTGTCCCATGTCACATTGCGCTCTACGCGCTCGGTTAGCAGGTCATAGTGGCGCCCGCGGATCTTCGGATCAAAACTGGCAAAGGTGCAGCTGCTCACGGTCAGGCCGTCCCTGGCCAGGGCGCGGCTCATCTCCTCCTGCAGGCACTGGCGGATGCCGTCGTACTGGAGCGGAAGGTCCGTGAGGGCGATCCCGTAGCGGTCGACGGCGAGGTTCACGGCGTTGGTGCAGGTCATCTGGAACACATTGTGGATCTCGTCGTCCAGCCCCGGAAGCATGTTCTGTCCGTCGACGAGCTGCTGGACCGTGCAGCTGCTGAAGCCGATCCAGCGCAGGAAGGCCGCGGGGTCCTTGACGCGGACCTGGCAGTTGACGGCAAAACGGATCTCCGCCTCAGAGGTGTCGTCATGGATCAGGATGGGCATGGCGGTGCCGCAGGGGAAGGTATAGCTCACTACGTTGCGGATATAGAAGACAGTGGCCGTGACGGGCTTATTGTCCAGCTGCTGGCTGAAAGGCATGGGGTTGTCCGGGGAGACAACGGTGATTTTGTCGCCCTGCACGCACAGGCAGGAGGTGCCTGCGTCCCCCGTGATCTGCGTATGGGTGCAGAAATTGGTGCGGGGGTGCCTGTAAACCAGGTAGGATTCGCGTATGGAAGGGGCAACCTCATTGACGTCCAGCACACAGGCCGCCTCGGAGACCTGACCGTCGGAAACATGGTACAGGTGCAGACAGTCCGGGCAGGGCAGGTCCCCGCTGTCCGCCTCAAAGCTGATGCGGGTCCCGCAGTGAGGACAGTTGAACTGGTAGGTGGTGAGGACCTCGTTCCCGCTGCGGAAAGCCCCGCAGGACGGGCAGTAGGGTGAATCCGGCCTGAAAAGCTGTCTTCTCATTTCCAGGGGCGACCTGCAGGTGCGGCACACATCCTTTTTTTCAGTCGATAAGTATTTGCTGACCATAGAAATGATCTCCTCTCCGGTTTTACCACTTTTCAGGGTGCACCAGCCTGTCGTTGTATTCAGGGTCGTAAACCGTCACGATTTTGGAAGCGTACAGCCTGATGCGTTCCGGCTCGAGCGGAATGAATTCGGCGATCTCGGGATTGTCAGGGTACGCCTGCGTGGTGGTGAAAAAGCTTTCGTTGGAGACGCGGTTGATGAGGGTGCTCAGGTCGCGCATCGTCACGTGCTCCAGCATACCCGCCACGTCAGAGGCAACCTTTTCCAGAACGCCCGCTTCCTTGGAGACAAAGGGCTTGAGACCTTTGGTCAGGTAGCCCGTGACGGCCTCCTTGGTGGGCAGGCCGATGTAGACGCGCTCGGTCATGCGGGAGATGATGGCCGGGTCGACGTTCCAGGGGAAATTGGTGCCCCCGATGAGCAGGACGTCGGACTTTCCCTTGACACCGTCAATGAGCTGCAGGAGCTGGGTGACGAGGTCCGTGACATACTGCCCCTGGTTGGCGCCGTCGCGGCTGGCGCCGAGGGCATCGATTTCGTCGATGCACAGCACAGGGTTCTCATACTTTTCCATTTCCCGGAAAATTGAGGTGAGGCGGTCGCCGGACACGCCCACGTGCTTGGTGCGCAGGACATCCGGGGGAAGGATAAAGAAAGCGCTGTTGGGGACGGTCTTGAGCACGTAGTTCCCTATAGCCTTCATGAAGTAAGTCTTGCCGGTTCCAGGAGGGCCGTAGAGCATGATGTCCATTACCATGGCATCTTTGGGCATCTGGGCCGCAAGATGGGTGTAGGTCTTCATGTTATGGCGGTTCTTGAAGAACGTCGTGACCACGCTCACGGCATGGTCCATGCCGATGAGGCCGTCGAAGGAGACGTTTCCCGGCTCTTTCATCTGAATGGATTCAGGTGAAAAGCCTTCCACGTCCAGACCTTCCGTGGAACTGCCCTGCACATTGTTCTCCTGGGCCTTTTGGGGTGCGGGCTGGACAGGTGCGGGCGCAGATACGGGCACAGGTGCGGGCTGGACAGGGGGAACGGGCACTGCCGGCGCGGGCTGGGACTGAGGGGCTGGCGTGTCCTGCATGCCCAGCTGCTCTTTGATCTGGTTGGCCTCCTGCAGGAGCCGGCTGCACTCATTGACGTGGTCGTCGGAGGACGAGCCGCGGGTGAGCTTGCTCAGTTCATACTGGGCGGACGCTGCCTCAGTCAGGTATTTGGCCCGGAGCCTCAGGTTGCCGTTGGCCCGGCCCGCCTGACGCAGGGCAGCGTGGTATTTTTCCTGAAGTTCAACGATGCTTCTGGTGATGTCTGCCATGCTGCGGCCTCCTGTCAGTCTCTGCCGAAATCATTCATGAGCTGGTTAATTTCCGCTTCCATGCCCTGGCGCGCCATGTCACGCGGCGCCTGGTCCTGGGTGAGCGGCTCCTGCTGGGGCGGCACGCTCCAGTCGCTGCCCTGAACGATCTGGTCGATAAAGTCATCCATGCTGTCATGGACGCTGGAAGCCTGGTCGGCAAACAGGACAGTGTCCACCTTCCCCAGATCGGGCAGGTCGGTATAGATTGGTTCGAGAACCTTCTGGATCTCCTTGACGATCCTGGAAATATCCGGCAGGTCCGTTTTCATCCCTTTGAGGAGGCTGACGGCCCCGTGCATGGCATCTCCATAGTTTTTGAGGTCCTCAAGGAGCCTGACGCGGTCGTATACTTCACAGACCTGGTCATACATGCCGGACACGTACCAGTACTGGCTCAGAAGGGACTTGAGGGTCCGGTACTCGCGCTCCTTGGCTGCGCGGTCGCCCGGCCTGGTGGAGACGATCTTTTTCAGGCTGCGCACCCTGTTGTTGACCTTGCCTTCAAGCTCATCCTTGAGCGCGCCGATTTCCACGCAGGCCTCTTCCAGCTTGCGCTTCTGTTCCTTTTTTTTGTTCTCTTTGTCATTTTTCATTCTCTCAAGCAAACTTGCCATGTGTGTTCCTCCTTATCCGCTTACAGCAAATCTGAAACGATATCCTTGACTTCGTCCCGCACGGCACTGGTCTGGACAGCAGGGGCGTTTTCTTCAGTGACCACGGGGACGGGGACCGCCACCACCTGTTCCTGGAGGTCCTGCTGCCGCTCGTTGGTGACAGAGGGCGCGATGTCCTCAAGGCGCTTCTGGCGCATCTTCTGCTTCTGGTAGCCAAGGTTCAGCTCTTTGTTGTTCTGGGCGATGTTCTCTTCAAGCTCCCTGCCGAGCTCGTCGATGACTTCGGCGATTTCCTTCAGGGCCACTTTCTGGTCCTGCTCTGTGCTGAAGGTGGAATAGTTGCGCAGCGTGTCAATGTTGAGCTGGTTGGACTTGATCTGTCCCATGATCTGGCCCACGGCCATGCCCTGCGCCGTAAGGTTGTTGTTGACCTCAAGGAGGTTATTCTGAAGGGCATTCATGAGGGTGGTCTCGGCGTCTGTGGGGTTGTCGAGGGCAAAGAGCTTGCCAAGGGCCTTCTGCAGCTTGGCCTTTTCGGCATTGAGCTTGGCGATAAAGCGGTTCTTGTCGGCCAGCTCTTCATAGAGGCGGACCTGGGAGATCTGCGCCCGGGCGAGGAGGACCTTGTCCGGGTTCCCCGAGAAGCGGTTCTCAAGGAGGGCGTCCTTGAGGAGGTCGGTGACAATCTGCCAGGTGGTGGTGCCGTCCCCGTGCACCTCATTGTTCTGGAGCACGGCGATCAGGTTCTCTATGGCCAGGGCGGCATTGTGGTCAAGGTCGCCCAGGTCAAGAACCGCATCCACAGGCTTTTCCAGGGAAGTAAGGAAGGATTCCAGCTCGGCGTCTGTCGCCATGTACCGGCTGTTTTCCGCTTCAGGGATCACATCCGGGAGCTTGCCGCGCAGTTTTTCAACGGCTGTGACGACTTCATAGAGCTGGTCTCTGTTGAGCTTCATGCGGTCCTCCGCATTCATCTCAGGGACCTTTTCTTCAGCCTGCACGGGCTCGGGTTCGGGCTCGGCTGGCGCAGGTGCGGGCTCGGGCTGCACAGGTGCCTCAGGAACCTGTGTCTCCCTGGGCTTGTCGTCTTTAAAAGCGTTCTTTACGCCTTCCACCAGTTTGCTGAAATGGAATGCCATAGCATCGTCTCCTTATATCATGCTTGTCTTGGGATACAGATGTCTGAAAGGCCCAGGATGCGGGCCTGCGCGGAGGGGATCAGGCCGTGGCGCCACAGGAAGCCCTGAAGGCGCGGCCAGACCAGGCTGTCCAGTTCCGGGAGCAGCTTCTCCCAGTCCCCGCGGCCCATGTTCCGGCCCTGTGTGAGGGACAGGACGTGCTCCCGGTAGAGGGAGGTCACTTCTTTCTGCAGACAGGGATAGCAGCCTTCAAGGGTGAGCTGGTCCGGATTCCCGCTCTGGCGGCAGAGGTCAAAGAGCATGCGGGCACAGCCCGCGCGGACCATGACTTCGGCGTTGGCGCCGAGGTGAAACATGCGGTTCATGTGCGGCTCATAGGCCGGGAAAAGGTCCAGCAGGGCATAGTGCAGCCGCATCTCGCCGGTATGGGCCAGGAGAAGGATGGAAGACGTGTCGTCACAGTGTCCTGCATCCTGCCACGCCCCCTGCAGCTCCCCGCCCTGGCTGAAGGCAAAGAGCCTGCAGGAGGCGGGTACGGTCAGCGGTGCGGATACGCGTTCAAGAAGGATGTTCATCACTTTGCGCCTCCGCGGCCCGTGAGGGCATTGCCGATTTTCCACACAAGGAGAGCGGCGCCAGCACTGATCAGGGCAGGCATTAAGGCCAGAAGAAGGGCGAGGATGCCGTGGACCATGATGAGCATGAAGCTCCCGCCCAGATACTCCCCGAGCGTGACGCCCAGCACATTGGCCCCGGTGAGGATCATGCCGATGATGACGGCAGCCAGGCCGGAGGCGTAGGCCAGGACAAAGCAGGAGGAGAAGCGGAAGTTGTGGGACAGGAAGGCAAAGAGGATGGAGGCGAGAAGGCTCGCCGCCAGGCCCGCGACCCCGCTTGTGACAAGGCGCCCCGCGGGTGCCGAGATGGGGGCGTCCGCTGAGAGGCAGGAGAGCAGGAAGGGCCAGAGCATGACGCCGGTGAGCGCCAGAAGGATACAGATGAAAAGGCCGAGGGCCATGATGATGGTGGCCGTGAAGCCGCCGATCCGGAAGGGTATGGCCCCCCAGATGCTGCCCAGAAGGCCGTCCGGGGGCTTGGGTCTTTGCGCCATAGAGCAATCCTCCTTGAAGATGTTTATCTTCTGCGGTGAATCAGGCACTGGCCGTTTTCACCGGGGACCAGACCGCCGCAGTATGCACAGTAAATCAGGGTGTGGTGGTTGGCACACGTGGTGCCGGAAACAGGCGTGTGGCAGGACGGGCACCACTGCACGCTGTGGCCCTTTTCGCACGCATCAGCCGGAAAATGGACGGGCGTGTGGCAGACCGGGCACAGACTGGTCTCCGTGTGCAGGGACACGTCGTGGAGGTTGGTGATGCTCACCCCGTCGTTTTCGGCTGTGACCTGCTCAAGGAGCGCGGGGCCCTGGCTGTCGAGGAACGCGGCTGCCTCCTGGGCGCCGGCCTGGGGAGGGAGGGAAGCGTTGAGCTTTCTGTAGACGGCTTCCTCAAGGACCGACCGGATGACGGACGTGTCCTGGCTGTCCTCGGCGGTAAGCAGGGATTTGGCGCTGGTGATCTGGACGTCAAATTTCAGCTCGATTTTGACAAGGATGCGCCAGCGCGAGAGGAAGAACTCGGTGACATACGGGATCAGGCGGTGCAGCCCGATGTCGAAAAAACGCACGGACGTGTCAAGGAGCGGGGGCAGCTCGCCGAGGTTCTCACCGTAGAGGCGGGCCATGAGGATCTCTTCCTTGCTCCTGTCGTCATGCCCGAGGGTGTAGGTATCGGGCCGGGTCAGCCAGAACGACTTCCCGCCGGAGGTAAAGCACACGGCCTGGTTCTCCCGGACAACGACGGCGTCGCCGAAGTGGATGTCCCGGCCGCGGGGGTGGTCATAGGAAAGCTGGAGCGGGTCGGTGCACGCCCATTCTATGAGGCAGGGCGCATCCTGCCCTTCCGGGACTTCCTGCGCATTTGCCTGGGGAGCGGGCTGTGCTGCCTGAGGCGCGGGGTCCGGAGCGGACGGGGCCGGGACGGCTGAGTCCGCCTCCTGCCTGCACACGCACACGGGCTGCGGGCCAGCGGGGTCAAAGAGGATCCTTGTATGGCACGCCTCACATTCCTTCGCTTCAAGGCGCTGCGTGTCGAAGCGGTAGCCGCACGACGGGCAAAGGGGCACCGTGCCCGAGAGGCGGAGCTCCTTCCACAGATAGGAGCGGCTGCAGGAGGGACAGAAAAGACATTCACTCATGGTCCCCATCCTCCTTCTGCTTCAGCTGGCTGAGAAAGTTCCCGGCGGGTGCGCCGGAGCGGAAACGGATAAAGGAAGGGCGGGCAGGGTCGATGAGAAAGCCGCAGCCCGCAACGGGACAGGTGAAAGGCTTTGACAGATCTGTCCCGGAAAACTCCGTGTTCCCGCACTGCGGACATGTCATAGGCTGCCTCCTTCATCTTCATCTTCGTCTTCATCGGCCGGGCGCCGGGTGAAAAAGGAGCCGGAAAGAATGTTCTGGCTGACCTTCTCAAGATTGTCAGCCTCCCCGGCGCTGGGCACGAGGGACGCCGCGGCTTTCTCCATGGAGCCGATGTGCGCCTCCATGGTCTGCGCAATGGAGGCGAGCTGAGAGGGGGACGGGGCGTCCCCCAGCTGGCGCAGGCACCGGACCGCCTCTTTGAGATGGTCAAGGTCTGCAAGAATGGCAGAGACCGGATCAGGACCGTAACTCATCGTTTATTCCCTCCTGCCTGTGTGCGGCTGACTTCCTGCCGGCAGAAACGGCATGTCACCGTATCGGATGATGTGAAGCGGAGCTGGGCCTGGCAGAAAGGACAGGTCCCCGTAAAGGGCCCGGGCTCTTCGCGCGGCGTGAAGATATCTGCGTCCCGCTTCTGGCTGTAATTGAAATAGAAATCCTGCATCAGGGAAGAATGCTCCCAGGTGATCTGCTGGCCGTGCGTCTCCCTGGCGACCTCGACCCGGACCCGCTTGAGCATGTCCTCGATCTTGACGTCCCTGTCGGCAATGTGCCTGAGAAGGCGGCCCGTATAGGTGCCATGGCCGCTGCGCGCCGTCCCGTCAAGGCTCGGCTCATCCGGAGAGGTGGCATAGGAGATCACGGTATCCACCGGGGTCACGGCACGCAGGGTGTCGCCGTCAAAGGACTGGATTTTCATATTGTCGATGGCAAAGGGGTTCGTGCGGCAGCAGTCAAGGATGCAGATATGGATCTTTTCCCTGCCAAGGCCCGCCATAAAGCGGAGGTACTGATCAAAGGAGAAAGCATGGGCGAGGAAATCGTCGTGGATCTTCTTGAGCGCTGCGTACCTTGCCTGGGGCGTCTGGGCCTCCTGAAGGGGAGCGGTATTGAGTTTCAGATCGGTGGGGATCAGGAGGTTGGAGCCCGCGATCTGGGAGCCGTGCCCGGAGAAGAAGAGCAGGGTGGTGTCATAGCCGGAGAGCCTGCGGAGGAACTCCTCCTGCTTTTCCAGCATGCCCTGCAGCGTCAGGTCCGTGCCCACAATGACGTCAAAGCGGAGGTCTTTGAGGGCCTGGGCCATATCCATGGCATCATGGATCGTGTTCCTCAGCTTGCCGGACGCAATGTAGTCCGCGTTCCCGATCACCAGCGCGAGGCGGCGGTCGTCGGTCTTGGCCAGACGGACAGGATGGGCAGAGGAAAAGGGGAAAGCCTTGTCCGCCCCGGCGTGCTCCGCCTGCCATGCCTCAAGGTCCCTGCGCAAAGACGCTGCGTCCTGGTAGCGACTCTGGGGATCGAACTGGCAGGCCTTGAGGATGATGCGCGAAAGATCGTTTCCGCAGTTCCTCGGCGGAGGAAGCGCTTCGCCGCTCAGCCGCCTGACAATGGCCTGGCTGAATTCCGTCATGGAACCCGTGGGCGAGCAGAAAGGCGGGAGGTTGTCGTTGAGCAGCTGGTACAGGGTCAGTCCCAGCGCGTAAATATCCACTGTGTGGTCATATGGCCGGTCATGGAAGATCTCCGGGGCCATGTGGAGGCCGTTTTGCGATATGCCTTTTTCTGTGAGCCGGCTGATGCCGAAATCGCACAATTCGAACTGGCCGGAGGGCCCGACCATGATGTTGACGGGCTTGATGTTCCGGTGCACGACCTGCACAGCGTGGCAGGCCTCGAGGGCACGGGCGATATCGGTGCCCACCCTGGCGGCAGTCTGTTCGGGTCCGGGGCTGGAGGTCCTCATGAAATCCTCCAGGGAGCGGAGCTTTTCCATGCGCATCAGGACCTGCCAGCTCTTGCCGTCCGGGCCCTCGTTCACGCAGAAATCATCGAGTCGGACGATATTCTGGCAGTCCCTGAGGGTACGGAGGCGGGAAACCTCCTGCTCCATGTCAGTGAGCTGTCTGCGCACAAGGGCGGCCGCCTCTGTGTCGGGCACAAAGAGATTGAAAAGCGGGGCAAGCCGGTCGAGACTGAGGGTAATGACCTTGAGCGCGCATTTTCCCCCTGTGCCGGAGACTGCCTCATAGACAGTGGAAAAACCACCGCTCCCCAGAACATCCGAGATGACCCAGCTGCTGAATACGGTGTCACCGGGCCTGTACGTCTCGGGAATCGGCAATGCGGATCTGACCATGCTGACCATCCTCCCCCTTTTGCATTGTTTTCAGAAAACGTGATTTTATTGGATTTTCAAAGGCAATGGGTCTGGCTCATTTTACCAGTTTTTCCATAGCTTGACAAGGAAAAACCGCACAGACAAAAGCACCACCTGCCGTGGCAGGTGGTGCTGGGCCCGTCTTATTCGGCGGGGATATAGTCCTGCAGGGCGCAGCCTGCTTCGTCCGTATAGGGGTTCAGGGTGTAGTCCGAATCGCGCTGTATGAGGTACATCACGTCCTGGGCCTCCTCGCCGTAAACGCGCACGGGCTGGAAATTGCTCTCGGGGAAGGTCCCGGAGATGTGGGCAGGATAGATGGCCAGCTGCTGACCGAGGTACTTCCCCTCGGCGGAGAAGGTAAGAGCGGCCTGCACAACGGCTGTCCTCAGGGGCTCGGAGGTACTCTCGGTGTCGTGCCCTGTCCTGTTCTTGATCCTCGCGTTCCCGCCAAAGCAGAAGTTGCCCAGGGAGTAGCAGATGCTGCGGTTCTTATAGATTTCCATACCCTGCAGCACGTGGGGATGGTGCATGATCACCAGGTCGGCCCCCGCGTCAATGACGTCCCTGGCGTAGCGCTCCTGCAGATCGTTGCGGCGCTTGCCGTACTCGGTGCCCATGTGGAAGACAAAGACCACTGCGTTGACGCCCTCTTCCTTGAGACGGGCGATTTCTTTTTTGGCGTCGGGGAGGATGGAGGTGATCTTGGGGGAGACAATGCCAAAGAAGGCCACGCGGAGCCCGTCTTTCTCAAAAATATAGCTGTCCCGGTAGCCGAAGTGGCTGATCCCGGCCTTGTCCAGCTCCTCCATGGTGGAGGCATAGCCGGCCGAACCGTAGTCCTGCATATGGTTGTTGGACAGGTTGCAGGCCTCAATGGAAGATACCTTCAGAATGCTGAGGAGGGAGGGGGAGCCGCGGAAGCGGAACTCCTTCTTTTTGTTCTCGCCCGCGGGCGAATCGGAGATCACGCCCTCAAGGTTGATGACCGTCAGGTCATCGTTCTGGAAAAGGTCCTGGAAATTCGCCATGAAATAGCTGTCCCCTTCCCGGGCCTGTGTGGACTCAAAGGACGAGGGGCGGGACCTGTAGGCCTCCTCGGAGCCGAGGGTGACGTCCCCGGTAAAGGTGATGAGGAGCGTGCGCTCCTTTGTTTCAGCCGCCTCCGCCGTCTCAGGGGCAGGAATGGCCTCAAAGGCGGGGAAGGCGGGAAGGTCCAGGCTGTCCTCTTCAGTTTCCTCCTCCGGTGCGGCCGGGGCGGAAGTGGGGACAACGATGCGGATGACCTCCGCACAGGCGGAGGAAAAAAGGATGAGCAGAACGGCAAGACAAGCCAGAAAACGCGAAAGCATGGGAGAACCTCCTGTCAGTTGCGGCCCGAGGGGCGCAGGCGTTTGGGAAGGACGGCCTGCAGCACGCCTGTGCGGGCAAAGTGCCAGTAGACCAGACAGAGTATACCATAAACCAGGCCGCCTGCACCAACGAGGATGAACAGGGACAGCCAGGCGTCAGGGGCGAGGAGGGGAGAGAGCAGGCGCACAAGGCACGCCATGGCGGAGCCAAAGAGGATATAGACAAGGCAAGTTTTCAGGTACCCGCCATAGGGGAGGTCCTTTTTGAGGTGCAGGTACTGTACAAGCGGCACGGCAGATTCCGCCAGCAGCGTCCCTATGACGGCGCCCATGGCCTGCAGGCGGGGAATGAGGAGGGCGTTGGCGATGAGGTTGACGCACGCGCCCGTGAGGACGGACCGCAGGACGATATGGTCATAGCCGTGGGGGAGGATCCACTGCATGCGGATGACGTTGGCAAAGCCGATGAGGAGCAGGGAAAAGCCCAGGGGGACCATAAGGGGAGCGCTTTCACGGAAATCTTCGCCGTAAAACAGCGGGGTGAAGCGGTCCGCGACGGCGAGGAGGCCGAAGGCCATGGCGCAGACCATGGCCATGAGCAGGTGCATGGAAAGCGACATGGTCCTGCGGACCTCCTTCTCATTGCCTTTGGCAAGGAGGGAGGAGGCGCGGGGCATCATGACATTGCCGAAGGCGGAGATGAAGCCCGAGAGGCAGTAGATGATTTTTTCCGCATTTTCATACAGGCCGTTCTGGGCCATGCCGGCTATGGCGCCGACCATGACCTTGTCCATGGTGCGGTAGACGGACACGGCAATGACGGACACAAAGAGGAAAGCGCAGGGCAGGAAGTGCCGGAAGGCCTCCTTGAGGGTGACGGGACAGGCGTGCACGCGCCCCCGCAGGCTCAGCATGCAGGATACACAGCCCAGAAGTGTGGCCAGGGACCAGACGAACCCGTAGACCCAAAGGTCCTGCGGACCGCGGATGAAGAGGAAAACGGCCAGGGCTGCCAGGAGCTTCACGCAGGTGTTGCGCACGGCGATGGGACGGAACTGGTCAAGCCCCATGAGGCACCAGTCCAGGTTCACGATGCACGACAGGCTCATCATGGTCAGGGAGAGGGCGATGGGCTTTTCCTCCCCGGCAATGAAAAAGACGTACAGGAGCCAGAAGACGAGCACAATGGAGGCAACGATGCGCTGCATGCGGAAAATGGCCGAGAAGGTCCGGCTGAGGGAAGCGGGGTCGTCCCTTACCCGGGAGATGGCGCGCACGCCGTAGTTCTCAAGGCCGAGGGTGCCAAGGAGGACGAAAATATAGGAGATGTTCCAGGCATAGGAATACAGCCCGACGCCGTGCTGGCCGCAGACCCGGGACAGATAGGGGGCGGTGACAAGGGGAAGGAGAACCGAGAAAACGCGGTAGGCTATATTGTACAGGGTGTTTTTTCGTGCCATGCAGCACAGGCCTCCTCTTTATTTAACAGCTACCCATGTAGTATTCTGCTGCCGCGGCCGGTTTCCTGCCGGGCAGAGGTGGGCAAAGATTCTCCTTGCACAGGCAAGTCGGGGCGTGCTATGATGGCCAAAACCATTGATGTGGGAGATGAGGGCATGGGCGCATCTGGGGCCGGACTGGTGTCCCGCCTGGAGGCTTTATCCGCATCTGACCCGGGCAGGCCGCTGCTTGGCAGCGCGGACCGGTGGTACAGCGCGGGCGAGGTGAGGGATTACGCGGAAAGGATGGGGCAAAGGCTTAAGGAGCTGGGGATCGGGGAAGGCACATGGGCAGGGCTCAGTGTCAGGCAGACCCCGGGGTGCTGCATGGCTCTCCTGGCCCTCCGCTTTGCCGGTGCCGTGGCTGTGCTGGAGGACCCCCGTGCGCCGGACGGGTTCCCGGTGGCGTGGCGGATCGCGCAGACGGGCCCTGAACAGTTCACCGTGACCCCGGAAGGGGGAACAGAAAAAGCAGTGGCCCTGGACGTTTCCGCCCTGCCCCCTGCAGAGGGCGGGCGCGCACCGGACGGCACAGGCCCGGCCTTTGTCGTCTTTACCTCCGGTTCCACGGGGAAAAAGAAGGCGGCGGTGCTCAGCGAAGAGAACCTGATCTTCAACCTGCTCGCATCCCGGGAGCCTGGTGACTGCCGGGCGTCCGACCGTGCCCTGGGCTGCCTCCCCATGCACCATGTTTTCGGCCTGGCCCTGTTTGTGGGCTGCGTGGTGCTGGGCTACAGCATCTATTTCCCGGAGAGCAGGGATCCCCGGGTCCTTCTGCGGGCGATTGAGAAGGAGAGGCTGACGCGCATGAACGGCGTCCCCTCCCTGTACCTTGCCCTGGCGGAGCGGTGCGGGGACTTTGACGTTTCGTCATTGCGCACCGGCTTCATAGGGGGCGGGCCTGTGACGCCGGAGCAGTTCAGGGCCATGGAGGAAAAGCTCGGCATGACCCTGGTCCCTGTCTACGGCATGACCGAGTGCATTGGCATAGCCTGCGGGGACTTCCGGGACAGCCCTGAGGTGCGCGCGGTCTGCGCCGGATACGTCTACCCCGGGAACACCGTGACCATTCTCCGGGAGGACGGGACGGCCGCAGAGCGGGGCGGGACAGGCGAGATCTTTGTCAGCGGGCCTATGCGGATGCTGGGGTACGCAGATGAAATGATGGCGGAGGACGGACCCCTGGCCACCGGGGATCTCGGGTACTTTGATGGGCAGGGCCGCCTTCGCATCACGGGGAGAAAAAAGGATATTGTGATCCGCAACGGGAACAATCTTTCCATCCCCTGGCTGGAAGAAGGGATCCGGCGGGCCCCGGGGGTCAGGGACTGTGCCGTGGCTGCCCTTTGGGATGAAAGGCAGGGCGAGGTCCCTGCCGCCATGGTGGTGACCGACGGGAGGCGGGAGATCGCCCCGGACCTTCCCGGGTACGCGCTGCCCGTTCTGTATGTTTTTGTGGACGAAATCCCGCTGACAGGTTCCGGAAAGCCGGACCGCCAGCGGATCAGGGAGGTGCTTGCCAGGTGCAGGAATGGTACCTGTTAGACCATCCGGGCCTTCTGATCCTCTCGGCCCTGGGCATGCTCTGCGGGATCAGCGATGCCAGATGGAGGGCCAGCCGGGGCGCCCTGACCTGGGCCGGGGGCATCCTCATGGTCTGCGCATCAGCGCTTCTGGTGCTACGCGGCGCCTCCCTGTGGGAAGGGGCGGTGCTGCTCATGGCGTACCTGCTTGTGGTCATGGAGGTGAGGACGTGAATTTCAACTCGCTCTCTTTTCTGATTTTCCTCCCCACCGCCACAGGCGTGTACTGGCTCCTTCCCTTCCGCTTCAGGAAGTACTGGCTGCTCATGGCCTCCTGGGCGTTTTATATGTACTGGAACCCCCTGCTGATCTTCCTTCTGCTCGCCTCAACGGCCGTGGACTACCTGTGCGGCCTTGGGATCGGAAAAGAGGACGGATCGCCGGGCAAAAGGAAGCTGTTCCTTCTTTGCAGCATGTGCATGAACCTGGGGATGCTGTTTTTCTTCAAATACTGGGATTTTTTCGGGGAGCTGGCGTCGGGCCTTCTTGGGCTCACTGGCATCGCATGGCACGCGCCTGCCCTCAACCTGGTCCTGCCCGTGGGCATCTCCTTTTACACCTTCCAGACCATGAGCTATACCATCGACGTGTACCGCAGGAAAGTCCCCGCGGAGCACGATCCTGTCCTGTTTGCACTGTATGTGGCCTTCTTCCCCCAGCTGGTGGCGGGGCCCATTGAGCGCCCGCAGGACCTGATGCCCCAGCTGAAAAAGGAGCACAGATGGGAACACGGGGACTTTACAGCCGGGATCCGGCTCCTCCTGTGCGGCTTTTTCCGCAAGTGCGTGGTGGCCGACCAGTGCGGGATCTATGTCAACCGGGTGTTCTCGGACCTCCCGGGCGCCAATGCACTGGCGGTTGCGGCGGCGGGCGCCCTGTTCTGTATCCAGATGTACTGCGATTTTGCGGGCTATTCTGAGATCGCATCGGGCAGCGCGAGGCTGATGGGCATCCGTCTGACGAAAAATTTTGACCGTCCGTATCTTTCCCAGAGCTATGGCGAGTTCTTCCGCAGGTGGCACATCAGCCTCAACCGGTGGTTCACGCAGTATGTCTATATCCCTCTTGGGGGCAGCCGCAGGGGGATGGGGATCAGGCTGCGCAACACGGTCATTGTCTTTGCCCTTTGCGGACTGTGGCACGGCGCCAGACTGACCTATGTGCTCTGGGGGCTCTACGCGGCCTTCTGGGTCTGCCTTGAGAGCCTTCTGGAAAAGCCTGCGGGACGCGCGGCGGAAAAGCTTGGCGTGGACCTTGGGCACCCCCTTGTCATTTTCGGGAGGCGCCTTGTGATGTTCCTGATCTTTATCCCTGCGGCGCTCCTGTTCCGGGCAGGCTCCATGGCGCAGATCGGGCAGATGCTGCATGCTTCTGGGCTTTCGCTGGACATGGCGCTGGACTCCCTTGGCATGAACAGCTTTTCCCTGATCGCCCTGACGGTCACCCTCTTTACCATGGCGAAGCTGCATGCCTGGGAACAGGCGGATGTGCCCCCGGCGGCCACAGCTACGGACAGCGCCAGGCGCCATGTCAGCGCGGCCCTCATGGCCCTGGCGGTGGGCATGTGCTGGCTGGCGCTCCTTGCCACGCAGGATGCTGCCGTCTTTGCTTATTTTCAGTTCTGAGGAGGCGGGTCATATGGTGATACGCTGTTTCCCGCGTCCCAAGCGGCCGCAGGGCTTACGGGAAGGAAGTGGGAGACATTGAGGTCCAAAGTGTGCAGCGTCCTGCTCTTTCTCCTCTTCCCGGGTATCCTGCTCTTCTCTGCCCTCTCCCTTCCAAGGATTTATCAGGAGAGCTATTACGCCCAGCTTGTGCCCATGACCCGGCGCCTCAAGGAAACGGAGGGCAGGAAGCTGGTCCTCATCGGGGGCAGCAATATTGCCTTTGGCGTGGACGGGAACCTGCTTGAGGACATGCTGAGGGAAAAAGGCTTTGACATCACGGTGTGCCCCTACGGCCTGTATGCGGCGGTGGGCAGCAGTGCCATGCTGGAACTTTCCGAGGGCGCCATCCATGAAAACGACATGGTGGTCCTGGCCTTTGAACCCACCCCGGAGACCCTTTCAGACTATTTTGGCGCGACCGCTTTCCTCAAGTGCGCTGAGGGCCATCCGGAGCTGTTCATGGGGCTCTCCCCGGACCTGATGGGCCGTGCGGCGGGCAACCTGGTCCCGTATATCCAGGAGAAGGCAGCTGTGTGCGCTTCCGGTGTCCTCCCCAGAGCGGAAGGCGTGTATGCCGCAGGCGCCTTTGACGGGAACTGCACCATGGTCTTTGAGCGGCCGGGGAACCGGATGCGGCTGGGTTATGACACATCCTCGCCCGTGGACCTTGATAAGGTAAGCATCAGCGGGGACTTTGCCCGGCGGGTGAACCGCTACTGTGAACGCGTGCAGAAAAAGGGCGCGCAGGTCTTCATGAGTTTTTCGCCCATGAACCGCAGCAGTGTCCGGGGCAGCATGAAGGATTTTTTTGACCGGATGAACCGGGCCTTTGTCTGTCCCGTGATCAGCGACCCCAACGACTACTGCCTTGAGAGCGGCTGGTTCTATGACTCCAACTTCCATCTGAACAGCGCAGGGCAGATGCTGCGCACCATCCTCCTTGCAGAGGACCTGCTGCCGTGCCTTGGCTGCTACAGCGCGGTGGATGCAGCCCGTCCGGAGATGCCGGCCCCCGTGGTCCTGGAGACAGGGACAGCGGAGGAGGGGGTAAGTGCGGATTTCGTCTTTGAGCCCCTTGAGCAGGAAGGACTGTGCCGCCTGACCGGCCTTACGGAGGCGGGCAGGGACAAAGAGGCCCTGGCTGTCCCGGAAAAAGCGGAAGGCAGGGTGGTCGCAGAGATTGACGCCCATGCGCTGCAGGCCCCGCAGCTGCGGGAACTGACGGTTCCGGGGACGGTCGATTGCCTTCCCGACCATTTCCTTGAAGGGTGCCCGAACCTTGAGCGCCTTGTCCTGACACACACGGAGGCGCCCTGCTCCATCTCGTCCCACAGCCTTGACGGGGCGGATAACCTTCAGATCCTGGTGCCGTATTCCGTCTACCCCTGGTACAGGGACGGATATGGCTGTGAGAGCAATCCCTGGGAAGCGTGGGTGGACCGCATCGCCACCTATTAGCCGTGTTGCACGCCGTATATGAAAAGCCCCTGTTCCGGCACTGGAACAGGGGCTTTTCGGGTTTCCGGCTGTTTTCGTCAGTTGAGTGCCTCAAAGGGCAGGCCGTGGCTGAGGGCAAAGGCCTCGGCCGCTGAGCCGGAAGGCGCGTGGACCGTCACAGGGCCGCAGCCTTCAAGGATGTCGCCGGCGATGGAGGTGACGGAGGCGGGGACCTCAAGGTCTGTCAGTTCCGGGCAACGTGCGAAGGCCTGGCTCCCTATGCTTTCGCAGCCGGAGGGCACAATGATCCGGTTGGCACCGGAGGCTTCGAAGGCCTGTTCCTCTATGGCCTTCAGGGAGGCGGGCAGTGTCAGGACCGTCTGCTCGGCTGCGGGCAGCCGTACGGTCAGCTGTCTGGCGGCGCCCAGAGCGCTGGACGCGTAGCCGACGGCCTTTGCCTGGACCCGTATGGCATAGGCGCCTGGGGCGAGGGTGCCGGCGCTGAGCGTGTACTGAGTACCTTTTGTGGTGATATTCGGTCCGGGCAGCCCATAGATCTCATAGGACGTGGCATTTTGCACCGGGGACCAGGAGATGGTCACCGGCTCGTCAGAGAAGATGGAAGAGGCAGAGAAGGTGAAGTCAGGAGCGTCCAATGGAGCTTTGACCGTATTGTCCACCGTGACGGAGACGGGAGTGCTCCAGTCCGTCCACTGTCCGTTTTCCAGGGCGGCGAAGCGGTACTTGTGCTCACCGGAGTAGTAGGCGGCATTGCCGTCATAGATGACACCGTCAAAGGCGATGGATGCGCCGGGCGCGTCGAGGATGGCAATATCTGTCCATGCGCCTTCCCCATTGGACCACGCCTCGAACTCCTGGATGATGACCTTTTCAGGCTGGGCTGCGGAGAGGGTGAAGGTGATTTCGCGGGGATCATGGTAAACAGCCTGGGAGGGCACGGCCGTCAGTGTGCGCCCTGAGATATAGGGGGCCACACCGGAATAGAACACATCTTTCCAGCACCAGTCGGAGGAATAGCCGTCCCCGACCCCGATCCCTATGTCAAAGTCTCCGCCATCCGCAAAATAGACAGCCGGAATGACAAAGTCACCTGGCTGTGTGCGGTCCTCATAATACAGGATGCTGATGCCTTCACCCGTCCAGAGGCCCACGTTATAGGAAAGGGCATGCTCGACGGGGTCGAGGTGGACAACCACGTCCTGACCCGGCACAATCGTCTCAGGGACGATGGGAGCCCAGTCATCCGGCTTCCGGGGACGTTCACCCGTGACGGTCAATGTGGTATTTTCCGAGGAGACGGACCAGACTCCGTCGTATTTGGCGCGGACGTACCAGGTGGTGGAAGCGGCTGACACTTCAATGGGAAAGCGCATGCTGCTGCCCTCGGCGATGTAGACAAGCTGGTCCGGCATATCGTAGGGTGTGTCAGAGACCAGCATGACGTGAGAAGCGGACGCGGTATCGACGGTAAGGTAAACCGTTTTCCCGACCGGACCGCTCACAGCGCTCCAGCTGATGTGCGGGGCGTCCGGACGGCTGCCGGTGATTTCAAAGGAGGAAGAAGTGCTGCTGCTTTCCGTATAGCCCGGTCCGGAGACAGTCACGGAAAGAGTGTACGTGCCGGCCGTATCAAAGACGGTTTCTGGAACTGTGAGCGAAAAGGATGCCTGGGCACGGAGATCCCCGTAGCCGTAATATATATCCTCAGCGGATGCATCCCGGATGGACCACTCGTAATATTTTGCCCGGGTATCGGAAGAGACGGTAAAGTGCAGGTCCTCTCCTATGAGGGCTGTGCCGGTAAATCCGTCGGTTTCAATAGTGGGAAGATCGAGCGGGATTTTCGGCACGATGGAAAAGGTTTTTTCAGTCGGTTTGGACCAGGTGCTCCCGCTGCGGGTCTGTGCCCGGATGGCAACTGTGGTGTACTGGCTGCGGATCCAGAGGACATAGAACTGTTTCAGGACGGCTGCCTGATTGGAAGAGGTGACCTTGACGGGTTTGGGGGCAAAGGTATCATCGTCGTTGTGAAAGGTGATGGCATAGAGGAACTCATCGGCAGTTTCTGTGGAAGCCTGGAGCTGGATGCCGTAGCTTGCGTTCTGGTAGCACACGTCCTGGTCCCAGACGGAGTTGGTCTCGTCCAGCAGGGTGATCACGGGGCCTTCGGGCTTTTCCCAGACCCGTCCGCTGTAATGCATCTGTGCCCCGGACAGGGCATCGTTGCTGTCGCCTATGGCGACTTCGGCCCACAGGTCCTCAGTCCCGTCAAAGTAGATGTCGGTCAGCGGGCAGTCCTGAAATGCGCCTTCGCCGATAGACATGAGCGTGCCGGGGAGAGAAACGGAGGCCAGGCTCTGGCAGCCCCAGAAGGTCTGAAGGGGGAGGTCGAGGACCCCTTCGGGAATGCTGATGCTTGTCAGAGATGTGCAATCCAGAAAGGCATTAGAAGAGAGTGTAGTGACTGAATCAGGAAGCAGGAGCTCTGTGAGCGCCTGACAGCCCTCGAAGGCATTTTGCCGGATGGTGGTGACGGTATCCGGGAGGGTAAGATGGTCCTTTGCAGGCGGACAGAGGACGACCGCTGTCATGTCACTGGAATAGACGACACCGTCAAGGGAGGCCAAGAACGGATTGGAGGACGCAATGTGCACATCAGTCAGAAGCTGGCAATAGGCAAAAGCTGATGCATCAATGGTTTCAACGGTCGAAGGCAGATTCACCTGCGTCAGGGCGTTGCATTCCTGGAACGCACCCACATCAATGGTTTTCACGCCCTCCGGCACCGTGACCGATGCGAGGTCATGGCAGCGGCCAAGGGCATAGTAGCCGATCTTTGTCACCGAGGAAGGGATGACTGCCTCTGTTGCGCCGCGCGGACATAAAAGAAGCGTGGTCCCGGCCTTGTCCAGGAGCATGCCATTTTCGGACATGTAGACAGAATTGCCCGGTGCGACGGTGATTTCCGTCATCCGGGAGCAGGCATCGAAAAGGAAAGGAAGCCCCATGTCCGTCACGTTTGCCGGGACATGGAAAGAGGTGAGACTCTCGCAGTTGTTGAAAGCTGACTCCCCGATGGCGGTGAGGGATTCGGGCAAAGAGACGGAAGAGAGCTGGGGGCACTCTACGAAAGCGGACATGCCGATGCGGGTCACGCCCTCCTCAATGACGAGGGAGAGGACCTGTTCTCTGTCCTCGTACCAGGGTGCGCATCCCCAGTCATAATCGGGAATTTCACCGTCACCGGAAATGGTCAGGACGCCGCTGCTGTCAAGCTGCCAAGTTAACTGATCCCCCACGGTGCCGCTGTTTTCGGCTGCAGCACACAGCACGGCGAGCAGCACAAGGATGGCTGTCATAAGAAATACGGTTTTTTTCAATTCAATGACTTCCTTTCCCAAGGATGTTCCATCGGCGTATCGTCACATGCAGCAGGATATGCGATACGTCAGCATACATATATTATACTTCTGCGTACTCTCCGGCAAAAGATGGGGACCTGCCTGTGGCTGGCGTTTTTTTGAAAAAATCTGGCGATTTTCCGGCAAAATACAACTTACGGACGAGACAGAAAGTGCGGGAGCCCCTTGACAGAAGGGCCAGGATGACTACAATGCGTAAACGCAAACCAAAGAAACGGTTTACACAAAAATGTTTTTTCTGGAGGCTGTATGCAAAACCGTGTATCTTCCGTTCCGACCCGTATGCTTGTCCTGTGTGCCCTGTTTGCTGCCCTGACGGCAGTCTGTGCCCAGCTGACCATTCCCATTGGCGCTGTCCCCGTCTCCCTCTCTCTCCTGCCCGTGCTGCTGTGCGGGGCGCTGCTCCCCACAAGGTACGCCGCGCTGTCTATGGCGGGATACATGCTCATGGGACTGTGCGGGCTGCCTGTTTTTTCCAACCTCACCGGAGGCGCGGCGAAACTGTTCAGCGTGACGGGCGGGTACATTGTCGGGTACCTTCCCTGTGTGTACCTGGAAAGTTTCATGATTGCCAGACTCGGCAGGGACTACTGGAAGCAGTGCTTGGCCATGGCACTGTCCGTTCTGGTCTGCTATGCGTTCGGGACAGCATGGTTCATGGTGACCAAGCATACAGGCCTTCTTCCGTCGCTGAGCCTGTGCGTGTTCCCCTTTCTTCCCTTTGATGCTGTGAAAATCGCCCTTGCGGCCCTTCTGTCCGTGCGCCTTCAGAAGCCCCTGCACCTGTGATCCCTTGCCTGCTGTGCACATGTCTGGCCGGGAAAGATGGATTTGTCTGAGGGGGATGGGGAGCTGATGCTTCCCGTTCCCGCTTTTTTTGTACACAGAGAAAGCCTGAGCGTTACGGAAATTTGAGAAATCATAGCGGTACAGACTTCCGTTCCGGCTGTACCCCATGCATATCCTGCCTGTTTTGCATCACTGTCATATATTTGTCAGCTTCGCTGTTCTTTATGGCACGCTGTCTCATTTCCTGCCAAGCGAAAAAAGCAGCAGAACCCCTGACGGCTCTGCTGCCAGTTTTCATTCCCCGGCGGGCCGGGTCAGCTGAATCTCCCTGATTTCCATATCCCCATCCATCAGGATCAGGATGGCCGTGATTTTCTTTCCCCAGCCTTCGCACCGTTCTTCATACGCTTCAAGCGGTGCATCTTCAATCCGGAAGGGCATGGCCACTTCCTGAAAATCGTCCGTCCCTACGGTGTACTCCGCCAGGACCTGCAGATCTCCGGTGTCCAGAGTGGCATCATCCTCATTGCGGACCGCACAGATCCGGATCTTGCCGTCACCCCTGGCCTGTACCCGGTATACCAGTTCCCCCAGCGGAATCCCAAAATGCAGGTAACGGGTTTCACCTGCAATGACCAGTCTCGGCTCAGGATCACGGACCACCGAACACGCACCCTCATAGCCATCCGGATAAGACGGGACTTTGTCAGCATCCGGCATAAACTCCTCAGCGGTGTTCCGGAGACCCGGGTTGTAAATCAGATTTCCTGTCTCTTCTGTTTCGCCAAAGCAGATGTCATAAGCCTGTTTCTTGCTTACTACCTGCACGCCTGCAAAGCGGCAGTAATCCAGAACAGCTCTCCAGAAATTGTTGTCTGATTCAGAACCGGTGGGATCATTGACCTCGCCATGAACCACACCGTTGGCCGTATCTTTTCTCAGGGCTTCCAGGAAGCGGAAGAACGCGCCTTCGCTGTCGTACATCTGCGCTGCTCTGCTCTTGGACAGATGGTCATCAAAGAAGTCATCCGGATATTCGCTTGCGATATCGTCACTTTCCACAAATCGGTCCGTACTGAAAGCGAGCGCGTCCTGCCTGGATAAGGAGGCATTGAGGATCATCTGCCGGCGCATGACCGGTACACTCTGTCCGTCGGACCTTCCCGGATAGATCGTGTCATGGGTCATCCGGTAGCCGCTGTTCCTCAGTGCTTCCGTAAAGCTTCTCTCCAGGGGCATCCCGTTTTCATCCGTCAGACAGCTGGACGTAAACCGTGACAGATAGTTGTAAGGCTTTGTACACTCAGGATCATAGTATTTTTTTCCATCCTTGTGGAAAAGAAACAGTTCATGCATGCTCCCGCCCGGCCAGCTCCATGTCCACATCTGATCCTGGCCCTCAATCAGATAATCGTCCAGCATCTCCTGGTACATGGCCTGCGTGATTTCAAGGATCCGTTCCCAGATTTCATGATTGCATGAGGTTTTGCACCCCGTAAAAATGCCTCCTGTGTAGCAGCCTTCCTCATCATCCCAACTGCCAAAGGACGTTCCCTCGGTACCCAGATAGAGCTCAGATGCATAGTCCAGCGCCTGCAGTTCCTCTGTTTTCTGATAGATCGACATATCATTGCGCAGACGCTGGCACTCTTCATCTGTAAGCCCGCCCCATGTGGACGCAATCCCCAGATACCCCAAGGTATCACTCACAGGGCTCATCAGATTCAGACCAAACGCGTTGGTTCCGTCTCCCGTGTCCTCCCTGAGCTGGTCATTGGTCGGGAACGGTTCCTGACTGCCCTCCGGGTGAGCCGGGTCCTGGCCATTGCACAGCGGGTATCCATAGGGATAACTGACATGGAACCAGGTATGATCCCCCAGTTCGCTGCCTGAGCCGATCAGGCTTTCAAATGTTGCGATTTCTTCCTCTCCCAGGAACGGGCCTGTCTTGATGTGCGTAAAAGTCGCGCTCACCCCATATTCCTGGAACAGCGGCAGCATAAAGGACGCAACAGATTCCCGGATCGGGAGGTCATCAAAACCGACCGCCATATATTTGCCTGCTTGCTGTTCCTGAAGCGTTTCACCTCTTGCGCTTCCGAGCAGTATCAGGCAGCACAGAATGATAATGATTCTTCTCATATCCATCTTTTCTCCTGTCTGCAGTTGAACTTCTGAACAGTACAACATATGCAGACATATGATAAAACCAAGCGGTTGTCTTGACAAGGGGCTGCTGATTCATCAGATTCAAGTCATTCATACGGCTTATGTCTCAGCCTGTTCGCCCTGTCCGCAGGATTGTTTTCAATCACTTCTTTCCTGAGCAGCAGTATCCGTTCTGTCCGCAGTGCCGGCCTCCTGTCTGTGCCGGGACCTGCACCCGGTGCCCGTACCTTCAACGCGAAAGCGCTCCTCTGCACACATACGGAGGAGCGCTGATCTATATCAAGCTGACTTACACCCTGGAAATGTAAT